>NZ_CALBEX010000500.1 GCF_937889215.1 uncultured Limnohabitans sp. | reverse complement strand
GGCAGGCAAAACCGCTGACTTCATGGTCACCGTCAAGAAAATCGAAGCCGCCAATCTGCCCGAAGTCAACGAAGCCCTGGCCAAGTCCTTGGGCATTGCTGACGCCACGGTGGAAGGCCTGCGCGCCGACATCCGCAAAAACCTCGAGCGTGAAGTGAAATTCCGCTTGCTGGCCCGCAACAAGCAAGCCGCCATGGACGCTTTGGTGGCCAAGGCTGAGCTGGACTTGCCCCAGTCGATCGTTCAAAGCGAAATCGAGCGCCTCAAAGAGGGTGCCCGTGCCGACCTGAAGCAACGCGGCATCAAGGACGCCGACAAGGCCCCGATCCCTGACGACATCTTCCGCCCTCAAGCCGAGCAGCGCGTGCGCTTGGGCCTGGTGGTGGCCGAAGTCGTGCGTGGCAACACATTGCACGCCAAGCCTGAGCAGATCCAGGCCCACATCGAAGAGCTGGCCTCCAGCTACGAGCGTCCTGACGATGTCGTGCGTTGGTACAACAGCGACAACCAGCGCATGGCTGAAGTTGAGGCCGTGGTCATCGAGAGCAATGTGTCCGACTTCGTGTTGGGCCAGGCCAAAGTGGTGGAGAAAGCCATCACGTTTGAAGAACTGATGGGTCAGCAGGCCTGATCTTTCTGGGGTAACACCCGAATATGGGGCTTGAGCCGGGCTTGCTGTTCGGCGATCAAGCCCCATCTTCATGGTGGCATTCAAAACTTGGTTAAAGTCAGTCTGAATTACTGGAGAAACGATGAGCGCACTGGACATCACAAATTTGGGCATGGTGCCCATGGTCGTCGAGCAATCGGGCCGTGGCGAACGTGCTTACGACATCTATTCGCGTTTGCTCAAAGAGCGCGTGATCTTTTTGGTGGGCGAGGTCAATGACCACATGGCCAACCTGATCGTGGCCCAGTTGCTGTTTTTGGAGAGCGAAAACCCCGAAAAGGACATCTCGCTGTACATCAATTCGCCCGGTGGTTCGGTGAGCGCGGGCATGGCGATTTACGACACCATGAACTTCATCAAGCCCGATGTGTCGACGCTGTGCAACGGCATGGCGGCCAGCATGGGGGCGTTTTTGTTGTCTTCAGGGGCCAAGGGCAAGCGGTTTTCTTTGCCCAACTCCAAGATCATGATTCACCAGCCCCTGGGCGGTGCACGAGGTCAGGCCACCGAGATCGAGATCGCCGCACGCGAGATCGTCAAGACCCGTGCCCACCTGAACCGCATCTTGGCCGAGAACACAGGTCAGCCGCTGGCCAAAATTGAACTCGACACCGAACGCGACTATTACCTCTCGGCCACCGAGTCCAAAGACTACGGTTTGATCGACGACGTCATTTCCAAACGCGCTTGAGGGTGGCCGGGCTCCCCGGCGCTCAGGCTGACGGCGTTGACCCCCAAAGGGTGAACGCCGTTTTTCTTTCGTTATCATTGACGAATTCCGGATTCCGAGGCGACATCTATGGCCGATAAAAAAGGCTCGACTACTGAGAAAAACCTGTTCTGCTCCTTTTGCGGCAAAAGCCAGCACGAGGTCAAAAAGCTGATCGCAGGTCCATCGGTCTTCATTTGCGACGAATGCATTGATTTGTGCAACGACATCGTGCGCGATGAACTGGCTTCCACCACCACCGTGGAAGGGGCCAAAGAGGGCTTGCCGACACCCCTGGACATCAAGACCAACCTGGACAATTACGTGATTGGCCAAGAAAAAGCCAAGCGCAGCCTGGCGGTCGCGGTGTACAACCACTACAAGCGCCTCAAGCACAAAGAGGGTGCCAAAAAAGACGAGGTCGAGCTGGCCAAGAGCAACATCTTGTTGATCGGCCCCACAGGCTCAGGCAAGACCTTGCTGGCCCAGACCATGGCCCGCATGCTGGACGTGCCCTTTGTCATGGCCGACGCCACCACCCTGACCGAAGCCGGTTATGTGGGTGAGGACGTTGAGAACATCGTCGCCAAGCTGCTGCAGACCTGCAATTACGACGTCGAGCGTGCGCAACGCGGCATCGTTTACATCGATGAGATCGACAAGATTACCCGCAAGTCCGACAACCCCTCGATCACCCGTGACGTCTCGGGCGAGGGCGTGCAGCAGGCCTTGCTCAAGCTGGTCGAAGGCACCATGGCCAGCGTGCCTCCGCAGGGCGGGCGCAAGCACCCTAACCAAGACTTCTTGCAGATCGACACGACCAACATCTTGTTCATTTGTGGCGGCGCTTTCGCTGGGCTTGAAAAGGTCATCGAAAACCGCACCGAATCGGGTGGCATTGGTTTTGGTGCCACCGTCAAGAGTAAAAAGCAACGTTCGCTCACCGACGTGTTCAACGAAGTCGAGCCCGAAGACCTGATCAAGTTTGGCTTGATCCCCGAGCTGGTGGGCCGTTTGCCGGTGGTGGCCACTTTGGCCGAGCTGAGCGAAGAGGCGCTGGTGCAAATTTTGACCGAGCCGAAAAACGCGGTGGTCAAACAATTCACCAAACTGCTGGCCATGGAAGGTGTCGAGCTGGAGGTGCGACCCAACGCCCTCACGGCCATGGCCCGCAAGGCGCTGGCCCGCAAGACCGGTGCCCGGGGCCTGCGCTCCATCATGGAGCAGGCCCTGATCGACACCATGTTCGAATTGCCCAACCAGGCCAACGTTGAAAAAGTGGTGGTGGACGAGTCCGTCATCGACGACAACAAACCGCCGCTGCTGGTTTACCGCGAGTCGGCCAAACAGGCCTGACCCACTGGGGCGCACGCCAATGAATACCCCCGATCACCGATGGGTTGAAATTGGCAGTGCAGCATCCATGTGTAGCTGAATTGACCTGAGGGACATCACATGTCTGGACACACACCTTTACCGCCCACCTTGATCGAACTGCCCATGTTGCCCTTGCGTGACGTGGTTGTGTTCCCGCACATGGTGATTCCGCTGTTTGTCGGGCGCCCCAAGAGCATCAAAGCCTTGGAAACTGCCATGGCCGCTGAACGCCGCATCATGCTGGTGGCCCAAAAGACCGCCGCCAAGGACGAGCCTGTCATCGACGACATGTTCGATGTGGGCTGCGTGTCGACCATTTTGCAAATGCTCAAGTTGCCCGATGGCACGGTCAAAGTCTTGGTCGAGGGCCAGCAGCGCGCCTTGGTCAAGTCAATCGTCGATGGCGAGGCGCACTTTGTGGCCTCGGTCACGCCGGTGGACCCTGCGGCCGAACAGTCCGAAGCCAGCAGCGAAATTGAGGCGCTGCGACGCGCCGTCATGCAGCAGTTTGACCAGTACGTCAAACTCAACAAAAAGATTCCCCCCGAAATCCTCACCTCGATTTCCAGCATCGACGACGCGGGACGCCTGGCTGACACGATCGCCGCGCACTTGCCCCTGAAGCTCGAAAACAAGCAGCAGGTGCTGGATCTGGCCAACATCAAAGCCCGCCTGGAAAATTTGTTCGCCCAGCTGGAGCATGAGGTCGACATCCTTAATGTCGATAAGCGCATCCGTGGCCGCGTCAAGCGCCAGATGGAAAAGAACCAGCGCGACTTCTACTTGAACGAGCAGGTCAAAGCCATCCAGAAAGAGCTGGGCGACGGCGAAGAAGGCGCGGACATCGAGGAGCTCGAAAAGAAAATCAAGGCCGCCAAAATGTCGGCCGAAGCCCGCAAAAAGGCCGAGGGTGAGCTGAAAAAGCTCAAGCTCATGTCGCCCATGTCGGCAGAAGCATCCGTGGTGCGCAATTACCTGGATGTGCTGATTGGCTTGCCTTGGGGCAAAAAAACCAAGCTCAAGCACGATCTGGCCAATGCCGAAGACGTGCTCAACCAAGACCACTTTGGTTTGGACAAGGTCAAGGACCGCATCCTTGAGTATCTTGCTGTGCAGCAACGCGTCGACAAGGTCAAGGCCCCTATCTTGTGCCTGGTCGGGCCACCCGGTGTGGGAAAGACTTCGCTTGGCCAATCGATTGCCAAAGCCACTGGCCGCAAGTACGTGCGCATGGCCCTAGGCGGCATGCGTGACGAAGCCGAGATTCGTGGTCACCGCCGCACCTACATCGGCGCATTGCCCGGCAAGGTGCTGCAAAACCTGAACAAGGTCGGCACCAAGAACCCGCTGTTCTTGCTCGACGAGATCGACAAGCTGGGCACGGATTTCCGGGGCGACCCATCAAGCGCTTTGCTGGAGGTGCTGGACCCTGAGCAAAACCACACCTTTGGTGACCATTACGTCGAGGTTGACTTTGACCTGAGCGACGTCATGTTCGTGGCCACCTCCAACTCGATGAACATCCCCTCGGCCCTTCTGGACCGGATGGAAGTGATACGTTTGTCCGGCTACACCGAAGATGAAAAAACCAGCATCGCCATGAAGTATTTGCTGCCCAAGCAGATGACCAACAACGGCGTGAAAGACACCGAGCTGCAAGTGACCGAAGCCGCTGTGCGCGATGTGGTGCGTTACTACACACGCGAAGCCGGTGTGCGCTCGCTGGAGCGCGAGCTGGGCAAAATCTGCCGCAAAGTCGTCAAGGCTTTGCTGCTCAAGCAGATGACACCCCAGGTGGTGGTGAATGCGGACAATCTGAACGACTTCCTGGGCGTGCGCAAGTACAGCTATGGCCGTGCCGAGCAAAAGAACCAGGTCGGCCAAGTGGTGGGCTTGGCTTGGACCGAGGTGGGCGGCGATTTGCTCACCATTGAGGCGGCGCTGATGCCGGGCAAAGGCGTGATCACCCGCACTGGCTCGCTGGGCGATGTGATGAAAGAGTCTGTGGAAGCTGCGCGCACCGTGGTGCGCAGCCGCTCACGCCTGTTGGGCATCAAGGACGAAGTCTTTGAGAAGAAAGACCTGCACATCCACGTCCCTGACGGTGCCACACCCAAAGACGGCCCGAGCGCCGGTGCAGCCATGACCACGGCCATGGTGTCCGCGATGACGGGGATTCCGGTGCGTGCCGATGTGGCCATGACTGGCGAGATCACGCTGCGCGGTGAAGTCACGGCCATTGGCGGTTTGAAAGAAAAATTGCTGGCCGCTTTGCGCGGCGGCATCAAGACGGTGTTGATCCCCGAGGAGAACGTCAAGGACTTGCAGGACATTCCTGAGAATGTCAAAAACGGGCTGGAAATCATCCCTGTCAAATGGATTGACCAGGTGCTGGACGTTGCCTTGGAAGCCAAGCCTGTGCCCTTGAGTGACGAAGAAGTGGCTGCAGCCGCTTTGTCGGCTGTTACAGCAACCGCCAAACCCGAGGCTGTGAAACATTGATGCAAAATTTTCAGGCCAGCTTCAAAGTTGGCCTGAAATTGCATTACAATTTGACAATCGCAGAAAATACGGCATACAATGCCAGGTTTCTGAAATATGCGGGAATAGCTCAGTTGGTAGAGCGCAACCTTGCCAAGGTTGAGGTCGCGAGTTCGAATCTCGTTTCCCGCTCCAAACACCGAAAGAAGTGCCAACATCTTTCAAACAAAAAGGGAAGTCAGCGCTTCCCTTTTTTGTTGTGCGCCCAGCATGGGCGCACACCTGCGGGTGCAAGTCCCGCTGCG
>NZ_CALBEX010000499.1 GCF_937889215.1 uncultured Limnohabitans sp. | reverse complement strand
GCGAATTCGCGGGCAAAGCCAATGTCGGGCACACCGGTTTCGCACCACACCAAGTCAGCGTAAGGGGCGTAAGCCACACCGCGGCTGATGGCTTGCTCCAAACCGTTTTTGACGCGGTAGAAACCTTCTTGGGTGCGCTCGCCGGTCAAGAAAGGCTTGTCGTTGGCATCGTGGTCAGAAGTGATCAAGTTGGCAGCTTCAGCATCGGTACGGGCCAATACGATGGTGGATGTACCCATGACGTCAGCGGCGAAACGTGCAGAGATCAATTTTTCGCACGCTTCATGTGTGGGCACCAACACTTTGCCACCCATGTGGCCGCATTTCTTCACCGCGGCCAATTGGTCTTCGAAGTGCACGCCAGCCGCACCGGATGCGATCATGTTCTTCATCAGTTCGAAGGCATTCAACACGCCGCCGAAACCGGCTTCAGCATCGGCCACGATGGGCAAGAAGTAGTCGATGAATTCTTTGTCGCCTGGGTTGATGCCACGGCCCCACTGGATTTCGTCAGCGCGCTTAAAAGTATTGTTGATGCGGCGAACCATGGTGGGCACCGAGTCGTAAGCGTAGAGCGACTGGTCGGGGTACATGGTCTCGGAGGTGTTGCCGTCCGCAGCCACTTGCCAGCCCGACAGGTACACGGCTTCCAAGCCAGCTTTGGCTTGTTGCATGGCTTGACCGGCAGAGATTGCGCCGAAAGCGTTGACGTAGCCCTTCTTGGCGCCGCCGTTGACTTTTTCCCAGAGCTTTTCTGCACCGCGCTTTGCGAGGGTGTGCTCGATGGGCATGCTGCCGCGCAAACGCACGACATCAGCTGCAGAGTAACCACGCTTCACGCCTTTCCAGCGTGGGTTGGTGGCCCAGTCTTTTTCGAGGGCTGCGATTTGTTGTTCGCGGCTCAGTTCTTGTGTGATGTCTGCTGGCATGGAAATAACTCCTGTAGTCAAGTTGAAATATGTCAAGGGTACCAATCGGCCCCCCAATCTGCTGATCATCTTAACTCTTATAGAAGACCTAAAACTTATCTTATGTCTTATACAAGACATATTTTTATTTGTTTAAAATCAATAACTTGAGGACGTAATTCCTCAATGCGAAAAGTTTTATCGCTCGATGAAACATGGAAAGTGGTTTTTCCGCCCTTCATATATCGCCATATGAAAATCAAACGCGCAGTTTGAAAAGACGAAAATCAGGAGCCGATCAAGTCTTGGGCAAAGCCAAAAATCGCGCGCCACTGACAACAGAAAAACCCGGCTACTGCATTCAAAGTGACACAAGCTGATGGCGGATTGTGTTGGTGGCGGCGTAGAACAACAAACGATCATCAAGGCCATGACAGTGGCAGCCATGGTCAAAAAAGACAGCAAGACCAAGAAAAGCCCAAAAAAAGGGGTGAATCAGCAACAACACCTAGATAAAAATGATTTTTCTGCTTGGAAAGCACCGCTTTCTCCATTAGCATCCCTCTAGCTGAAAACAAATCGTTTCTCAGCGGAGAACCACCTTCCGACCTAAGGAATTTCATCATGGCAACTGCGAAAAAAACCCCGGCCAAAAAAGCTGCAGCACCCGCTAAAAAAGCAGCCCCGGCAACCAAGGCAGCTTCAGCTAAAAAAGCTGCAGCACCTGCTAAAAAAGTAGCGGCTAAGGCTCCTGCTAAAAAAGCGGCACCCGCAACCAAGCGCACCCCTAATCCGGCCTTCATGAAAGCACTGACACCCAGTGCCGCATTGGCAGCCGTTGTGGGTGCAGCGCCCCTGCCACGCACTGAGGTGGTCAGCAAAATGTGGGTCTACATCAAGAAGCACAATCTGCAAGACAGCGTGAACCGCCGTGCCATCAATGCTGATGACAAGCTCAAGGCAGTTTTCGGCAAGGCGCAAGTCACCATGTTTGAAATGGCTGGCCTGATCGGCAAGCACTTGAAGTAATTCAACCGCTTGACCCATAAAAAAACCCGCTTCGGCGGGTTTTTTTATGGGTCAACGGACTTCCACCCAAGTAACAGCCAACAAGCCAAAAAATAGGCCTAAAAATGAAGGACAAGCACCGTGATCAAGTGTTTTCTTGTCGGGCCAAAGCGGCCTGTGTAATGGCGCTCAGGGTACCGCGTGTACTGATCACCTCTGGGTCTAGAACGACCTCAATGAGCGTGCCTTGGGGACGCGCCAGAGCCTCCAAGAGGGCCGACTCAAATGCTTGGGTGTGCTCAATGCGCACGCCCACGTAACCATAAGCCGCAGCCAAAGCGGCAAAGTCTGGATTTTGCAGTTTCGAGCCTGTCACATGGGCGGGGTATTCGCGCTCTTGGTGCATGCGGATGGTGCCGTACATGCCGTTGTTCAGCAACACAATGATGCTTTTGCCGCCATGCTGCACCGCCGTGGCCAGTTCTTGGCCGTTCATCAAGAAGTCACCGTCCCCGCCGATGGTGAAGGCCAAACGCCCGGTCAACAAATTGGCCGCAATGCCCGCTGGCACGCCATAACCCATGGCACCCACCGTAGGGGCCAGCTGGGTTTTGTGGCCTTTGACCAAGCCATGGTGTTTGTAAAAACGGTGCATCCAGCTGGCGAAGTTGCCCGCGCCATTGGTCAGCACGGCGTCCGCTGGCAAATGCTTTTGCAACGTGGCCACGATGGCGGGCATGTCGATGTCGCCGGGCAAGGCCTGTGGCTTGAGGTTGTTCAGGTAGTCGGTGTGCGCGGCTTGCGTCCAATCGGACCATGGCAGCTCGGTGGGCGCACTCAAGACCTCCAGGCTGCGGGCGGCCGCGTTCATGGTGGCGTTGATGGCCAAGTCGGCTTGGTAAACACGGTTGAGCTCTTCGGCACTGGCATGGATGTGCACCAGCTTCTGATGGGTTTTGGGCGCTTGCAACAAGGTGTAGCCACCGGTGGTCATTTCACCCAAGCGCGGGCCGATGGCCACGATCAGGTCGGCATCGCGCACGCGCTGGGCCAGTGCAGGGCCAATCCCGATGCCCACATCCCCGGCGTACAAGGGGTGGTGGTTGTCAAACGTGTCCTGAAAACGGAAGGCATTGGTCACGGGCAGCTGCCAGTTTTCGGCAAAACGTTGCAAGGCTTGCGCCGACTGCGGTGTCCAGCCACCACCGCCCGCGATCACCAGCGGTTTGCG
>NZ_CALBEX010000498.1 GCF_937889215.1 uncultured Limnohabitans sp. | reverse complement strand
CAGCGCCCAGCGAGGGCCGCGCAGCACGCCGCTCAGGTCTTCTCGCTGGCCGTCGGGATCGGCCGGCCCGAAAAACCAAAATAACTTCATGCCGAGACTCCTTGCGCGACCGCACCGGACTGCGAAACGGCTTGCGCTGGCGCAACCGGTTGGCGCAAGCGTTGAAGGACCTCGTCTCGCGGTCCATCGAGCACCACACGCCCCTTGTCCACCACCAAGATGCGGTTCACATAGGTCAAAGCAGCGGGCTTGTGGGTGACCACCACAATGGCGGACTCCCGGGGCATCTGTTCAAACAAGTGTTGCATCACGCGGTTTTCAAGTTTGGCATCCATGGAAGCCGTGGGCTCGTCGAGCAACAAGACCTTGGGCGTGGCCAGCAGCATGCGTGTCAGCCCCACCAACTGCCGTTGCCCACCTGACAGGCCGCGCCCACCCTCAGCAATCAGCAGCTCAAGACCCAAAGGATGGTTTTGGATGACCTGATCGAGTCCCGTCATCGCCGCCGCCTTGAATATCTGGCTGTCGCTGGGCATGGGCAGCCCCAATGTCAGGTTGTGGCGCAAGGTGCCGTTGAACAGCCGCACATCTTGCGGCAAATAACCCACATGCTCTCGCACAAACTCAGGGGCCAAATGCACCATGTCCACCTGATCCAGATACACCTGACCTGCCGTTGGCTTGTAAAGACCCGACAGGAGCTTGATCAAGGTCGTCTTGCCCGAACCCACAGCACCCAAAACAGCAATCCGATCGCCCGGATCAATCCGCAGCGCGGGCACCTCCAGGCCTGGCAGGTCTTTGGCGTAAGAAAAACCGACCTTGTTCATCTTGATCTCGCCTTGACACATTTCTGGCACCACCAGCCGCTCGCTTTGGTCGCGGTCACTGGGCATCTGCATGATGCCGTTGAGCGACTTGAGTGCAATCTTGGCATGCTGCCATTGCACAATCAGGCCGGGCAATTGCGCCACAGGGGTCAAGGCGCGCCCCGAAATGATGGAGCAAGCGATCAGCCCCCCCATCGTGAGTTGACCGGCGTTGATGGCGTAAGCCCCTGCAGCGATCATCCCCGCGTAGCTGAGTTGCTGAATGGTTTGCGTCAAGTTGCTCGACAGCGTGGAAAACAGACGCATCTTGAGCTCGCTGTCGGCAATCGTCGTGGTCATGGTGCGCCAACGGTCCAGCATCTTCCATT
>NZ_CALBEX010000497.1 GCF_937889215.1 uncultured Limnohabitans sp. | reverse complement strand
GCTAGGGTTTTCCCTGAAAAATCACAAGCGGATGAAATGCTCACGGTAATGGGCTAGCTCGTCAATGGATTCGTGCACATCGGCCAAGGCGGTGTGCTTTTGTTGTTTCTTGAAGCTGGCATACACCTCGGGCTTCCAGCGGCGTGACAGTTCCTTGAGCGTGCTCACGTCCAAGTTGCGGTAGTGGAAAAACGCTTCCAGCTTGGGCATGTACTTGACCAAGAAGCGCCTGTCTTGGCTGATGGTGTTGCCGCACAGTGGAGAGCTGTTTTTGGGCACGTACTTTTTCAGAAAGGCCAGGATCAGCTCTTCGGCATCGGTTTCGCTGGTGGTGGAGGCCTTGACCTTGTCGATCAAGCCACTCTTGCCGTGTGTGCCCTTGTTCCATTTGTCCATTTGATGGAGCAGTTCGTCGCTTTGGTGAATGAGCAGCACTGGTCCTTCAATGCGCGGGCTCAGGTGTGGACCGGTCACGATGACAGCGATCTCCAGCAGGCGTTCTTTTTCGGGGTCCAGGCCTGTCATTTCGCAATCTATCCAGACCAGATTCTTGTCGGATTTGAGCAGTTCTGCGGCATCAGCCGTTTCCGGGGCGGAGGGGGGGAGGTTCACTTCAGACATGGCAAGATTGTCGCTGATGATGGCAAGCCGCTTGCCCCACTGCGTGCGACCAAGCCTGGCTTTGCTGGCCGTGCGGCCAGGGCCAGCGCCTTGGCTGCGCAAGCCCTTGCCTAGCAGGGCCGTGCAGGCCCGCTTCTACAATAGGGTCATGAATCCATCCCTGACTCTGACCCTGACGCTTGTGCTGGCCTTGCTGGCCCATGTGGCGCTCAAGTTCTGGCTGAACGCCCGCCAAGTGCGGCATGTGGCCCAGCACCGCCATGCCGTGCCGCAGGCGTATGCCCAAACCCTGTCGTTGGCCGACCACCAAAAAGCCGCCGATTACACCCTGGCCAAGGCCCGTTTGTCGCAAATCGACATCGCGCTCGATGCGGCGGTGCTGCTGGGCTGGACGCTGCTGGGCGGCCTGGATGCCTTGAACCAGGTGTTGCTGGAGGCGATGGGGCCAGGCATGGGGCAGCAAATCGCACTGGTGCTGGGCTTCACTTTGGTCGGTGGTGTCATCGGATTGCCCTTGTCGCTCATGCAAACTTTTGGCGTGGAGCAGCGCTTTGGCTTCAACAAGATCACGCCCGCCTTGTGGCTGGGCGATATGACCAAGGGGCTGGTGTTGGGTTTGGTGCTGGGCCTGCCGCTTTTGTGGGTGGTGCTGTGGCTCATGCAAGCTGGGGGTGCGTGGTGGTGGCTGTGGGCCTGGGGTGTGTTGGTGGGCTGGCAGTTGTTCTTGATGGCGATTGCCCCCAACGTGATCATGCCGCTGTTCAACAAATTCACGCCCTTGGACGACGACTCGCTCAAGGCCCGTGTGCAGGGCTTGATGCAACGCGCAGGCTTCACCGCCAAAGGCTTTTTCGTGATGGATGGCAGCCGCCGGTCGGCGCATTCCAATGCTTTTTTCACAGGCTTTGGGGCCAGCAAACGCGTGGTGTTTTTTGACACCTTGCTCAAGCAGTTGACTCCGGCCGAAATGGAAGCGGTGCTGGCCCATGAGTTGGGCCACTTCAAGCACAATCACATCGTCAAAATGATGGCGACCAGCTTTGCCATGACGCTGGCCGGTCTGGCGCTGCTCGGCTGGCTGGCGCAGCAGGTTTGGTTTTACACGGGTCTGGGCGTGATGCCCAATTTGTCGGGCAGCAACGATGCGCTGGCGCTGGTCTTGTTCATGCTGGTCACGCCTGTGTTCAGTTTGTTCTTGGCTCCCCTGTCGTCCTGGCGTTCGCGTCAACAAGAGTTCGAGGCCGATGCCTATGCGGTGTCGCAAACACCGGGGGCTGATTTGTCTTCGGCTTTGCTGAAGCTCTACCAAGACAACGCATCGACTCTGACGCCTGACCCGTGGTACGTGAGGTTCTACTATTCGCACCCCCCAGCCAGCGAGCGTTTGCTGAGGATGAAAACAGCATGAGCGCTCAAGACGTGAGAGCCCTCAAGCCCACAGAGATCATCATGGGGCTGAGCCAAATTTCGGGTTGGGGCTTGTCGGGCGACGGCGACAACATTGCCATCGAAAAAACCTTTGAGTTTGCCCAACACACACATGCGCTGCTGTTTGTGAACAGCGTGGGCTGGTTGTCTGAAAAGCTCAACCACCACCCGGAGCTGGTGCTGACCTACAAACGTTGTGTGCTGCGCTGGAACACGCACGATGTGCGTGGCTTGAGCCGTCTCGACTTTGAAGCGGCCACGCAAACCGATGCCTTGCTCCCGGCATGATGCGGCATGAGTAAACCCAAAACACGTCAGGCGTCCTCTCCAGCGGCCGATCTGTTGGCCAGTCTGGAGCCCGGTCTGGTGGTAGCCACCTATGGCCGCCATTGTTTGGTGGAGACACCCGAAGGCCGACGCCTGATTTGCCACCCGCGTGGCAAGAAAAATCAGGTGGTGGTGGGCGACCAAGTGCTTTGGCAAATTGCGGGCGACGAAGGCAGCATTGAAAAGCTGCAGGCGCGTCGCAACCTGTTTTACCGGCAAGATGAAATCCGAACCAAATCGTTCGCGGCCAACTTGGACCGTGTGCTGATCCTTATCGCGGCCGACCCGGAGTACTCGGAGAGCCAACTCTCTCGTGCCCTGGTGGCCGCCGAAGCCGAACGCATCACGCCCATCATTGCGCTCAATAAAAGTGATTTGGCCCAACCCTTTGCGCAAGCCTGGGAGCGCTTGGCCCCCTACCGCGCCATGGGTTACAGCGTGATGCCCATCAGCCTCAGCCCGCGCAGCCCAGTGGACGACGACGGCGTGGCCGCTTTGTGTGCACTTTTGCAGGGGCTGACCACACTGGTTTTGGGGCCATCTGGCAGTGGCAAGAGCACGCTGATCAACCGCTTGGTGCCCGACGCTCAGGTGGAAACAGGCGAAATTTCGCTGGCGCTCAACTCGGGCAAGCACACCACCACCAGCACTCGCTGGTATTGGGTGCCCGCACTGGATGCATCGGCTGAACAGGGTGCTGCACGCACCGCCTTGATCGACTCACCGGGTTTTCAGGAGTTTGGTCTGCATCACATTGAGCCCACGCGCTTGGCCGACTGCATGCCCGATTTGCGCCAGCATGTGGGTGGCTGCAAGTTTTACAACTGCACGCATTTGCACGAGCCCGGTTGTGGCGTGCTGGCCCAGGTCGAAAACGCGCAGCATGTTGGCACCATCAGCGTGCGGCGGCACCGCATTTATGCGCAGCTGTTTGATGAGCTGAGCCAACAGCGCTGGTGACGCGCCCTGGGCCTTCAGCCCACCAAATTGGCCATGGTCAGCAAGGCCAGCAACAGCAACCACAAGATGACGGTGCGCCAGACCAAGCCCACCACTTGCGCAAAGTGCGACAGGTTGGCTTCCCGCCCTGGGGTGCTGCTGCTGCCGGGCGTGGCCACAGTGTCCGATTCTTCAACGGCGGGCTGCAAAGCAGCGCCACCCAAACGGATGTTGATGGCACCAGCGGTGGCCGCCAGAATCACCCCATCGTTGTCGGTCGGGAAGTTTTGTGCGTGGTGACGCCAGCCGTCCATGGCGTCTTCAAAACTGCCCACAACGGCAAAGCCGACAGCGGTCATGCGCGAAGGCAACCAGTCGATGGCTTGCCAAGCCCTGGCGGACACGGAGCGCAAGACCTCGCTGGGCAATGAGCCGTCAGAGGAGGGTGCGTGCCAGCGGCGTTGCGCGAATTCCGTGAGCCGATAGATGACCGCACCCACAGGACCCAGGCCGATCAAGGACAAAGCGGCGTACCAAAAAAACACGCCAAAAACGTGACGGTGCGCGGCGATGATCGAATACTCGATCACATGCCGAACGATTTCACTGCGCGGAATTTGACCGACTTGCACTTGCTGCCATTGCGCAAGCAATTCGCGTGCGGGGTCTTCGTCACCGTTTTCCAGCGCCTCGCGGATGCCTGTGAAGTGGTGGCTGAACTGGCGAAATCCCAAGGTCACGTAAAGCAAAGCCACGTTCCACAAAATGGCCACCCACCAACCCAAGCCAAATGCCAGCAGCCAATGCACCAAAACAACCAATAGGGCAGGGCCAAGGATGGTGATGCCCCAGGTGATCCAGGCTTGTGGGCGGGTGCCTGCGTCAAAGGTCCGGGCCATCCATTTGGCCCAGCGGTTGACGGCAGCGAACACCTGATTGTGGGTCTTCAGAGGTCGAACTTGTTCCAGCACCAGGGCCAGCAAAATGGCAAAAAAATTCATGGCATTCTCACAGCGACGGGGAGGCCGCTAAAAAACGGTAAAAATTGCGCAGCATGCCGGCTGTTGCACCCCAGATGAAGCGCTCCACCAACTGAACGTCGCCATTGGCGGCCATGCGGTTTTCTTGATAGGGCATGGAAAACCATTGCCGCTCAGCCCCTTGCCAATCCACGGCGTGCCGATGGTGGTTGGCCGGGTTCATCAAAAATGACAAGGGCACCTCGAACACATCGGCCACCTCATCCGGGTTGGGCTGCAAGTCGAAGTCAGGCGAGACCAAGCCAATGACCGGGGTGACCCAAAAAGACGTCCCCGTGACATAGACCGGTAACTCACCGATGACCTGGACGTGGCGGGCCTCCAGCCCCACTTCTTCATGGGCTTCGCGCAGCGCCGTGGCCTGCATGTTGCTGTCCTCGGGATCCACCTTGCCGCCGGGAAAGGCAATTTGACCGGAATGGGTGTTCATGTGGGCAGCCCGTCGGGTCAGCAGCACTGTGGGCGTCGAGGCGTTGGCCCCGCGCATCACGATGGGCACCAGCACCGCCGCGTGCGCAGGCGGGCGGTCAGATGCGAAGTTTTCTCTGGTGATTTCAGGCTGCCAGACCGGGGGTTGCGCAAATCGCGCTTTCAAAGCCTCGGGTTGAAGCAGCGAACACGGCACGGCAGGCATATCGTGATCGATTTGCCATGCAGGAACTTGTCGGGGATCAAAGCGTGAATTTTTAAGCACAGGCAGTATTTATAACCCACGCGGGCTGACCCGCTGGCGACCTGTCGCCATGGACCTGAACGCCGCCGCTCGGATGGCCTGTCAGCGCGGGTTGGTGGGCTTGACGCCGTAAAATGAAAAGGTTGCGTTATCTAGCAACGTTACAGCTCTTAATCATACGGATACAGCCCATTCATGAAACGCGAATATTTTTCTCACGACGCCCGTTCAGAGCGCCGTTTTGGCGACCACCGCAGCGGCACTTGCATGGCCCTGATCGACGGGCGATTTTTGATCTGGCTGGCCCAGCAAGGGGCCATGGGTGCCACGGGCGAGTCTGTCAATCGCCAGGGACTGCTCAGCTTGTTGTCGCAGGCCTTGTCTCAAGCGGCGTTGGATGTGGATTTGCGCCGCATTTATTGGTACAGCGACCGCTCGGATGGCCTGGTCATCGACGACCAGATCGTGCGCTTGGTGCAAGCCCATGACGCGGATGGTGGTGCGTCTTTGTTGCGATCCTTGGGCCACGACCTCAAGCAACTGGCCGATCACCATGCTTGTGACCATGT
>NZ_CALBEX010000496.1 GCF_937889215.1 uncultured Limnohabitans sp. | reverse complement strand
ATGTTTATTTGATTTTGGGTCTGTATGAGACTTCATGGTTATGGCGGATGGTTTCCTCCGTTTCCGCCAGAACCAAGCCCGTGAGACTCGTCTCACGGGCTTTTTTCTTGGTCACTGCCCCGGCATTGCTCGGAGCAGTTTTCAGTCCATCAGTTGACCATCACCAGCTTGCCCTTGACGCTGCGCGAGCCCATCAATGCGTACGCGGCTTTGAGGTCGCTCATGGGCAGGGTGCGGTCCAGCACGGGTTTGATTTTTCCTTGGCCGTACCACTGGGCCAGTTCGGCCATCATGGCGGCGTTGGCTTTGGGTTCACGCTTGGCAAAGTCGCCCCAAAACACGCCGACCAGGGATGCGCCCTTGAGCAAAGGCAGATTCAATGGCAGCGAGGGGATGGGGCCGCCGGCAAAGCCCACCACCAGATAGCGTCCGCGCCAGGCGATGGAGCGGAAGGCAGGTTCGGCCAGATCGCCGCCCACGGGGTCGTAGACCACGTCGGGGCCTTTGCCCTCGGTGAGGGCTTTCAGGGCTTCGCGCAGGTTTTCGGTGCTGTAGTTGATGGTGGCATCGGCCCCCAGTGTTTTGCACAGGGCGCATTTTTCGTCGGTGGATGCGGCTGCGATCACTTTGGCCCCCATGGCCTTGGCAATCTGGATGGCCGCTGTGCCCACACCGCCTGCAGCGCCCAGCACCAGCACGGTCTCGCCGGCTTTCAAGGCGGCACGGTCGACCAGCGCATGGTGCGAGGTGGCGTAGGTCATGATGAAGGCCGCGCCATCGGTGGCCGGAAAACCAGCGGGTAAGGGCATGCACAATTTGGCCGGAGCCAGGGTGTGGGTGCCAAAACCGCCAGTGCCCGACAGGCAGGCCACGCTTTGTCCCACGCTCAGGTGCGTCACGCCTTCGCCCACAGCTTGCACCGTGCCGGCGTATTCGGAGCCGGGCACAAAGGGCAGTTCGGGCTTCATTTGGTATTTGTTTTGCACGATCAGCAGGTCTGGGAAATTCAGGCTGGCCGCTTGGATTTGAATGAGCACTTGGCCCGGTCCGGGCGTGGGGGTGGGCATTTCTTTCCAGTTCAGCGCTTCAACGCCAGTGGGGTTCTCGCAAAGCCAAGCATACATGCCGTGTCTCCAAATGAAATCAGGGGTCAAAAAGGATGGATCTTAGGCACTGAGGCTGGGCGTTTCATGTCCCCCTAGCGACCGCTTGGCCAGCCATGCCGCAGCGCAGGACGCCGCGCGCTGTTCTCGCCCCGGCATCCCCCTACAATGGCCGATTCCACAACCGTTCACGTATGAAAATCCTGATCTCCAACGACGATGGCTTCCGGGCTGAAGGCATCGTGGCTTTGCACGCAGCGCTCCAGGGCATTGCCGATGTCGAGGTGGTTGCCCCAGAGCACAACAACAGCGCCAAATCAAATGCCCTGACCCTGCACACACCCTTGTATGTGAACCGCGCCGACAACGGGTTTCGGTATGTCAACGGCACACCGGCCGACTGTGTGCACATCGCTTTGACCGGCTTGTTGGGTTACCGCCCCGACTTGGTGATTTCGGGCATCAACAACGGTGCCAACATGGGCGATGACACCTTGTATTCGGGCACCGTGGGCGCTGCCATGGAAGGGTATTTGTTTGGCATTCCAGCCATTGCAGTGTCGCAAATCGACAAAGGTTGGGCCCATTTGGATGCGGCGGCGGCCACTGTCAAAAAAATGGTCCAACAGATGATGTCCGATGCGCTGTTGGACACGCGCCCGTGGTTGCTGAATGTGAACATTCCCAATTTGCCTGTGGACCAGATCAAGACGCCCAAGGTCTGTCGCCTGGGGCGACGCCATGCGGCGGAACCGGTCATCACCCAGGTGGACCCCAGAGGCCAGACCATGTATTGGATAGGCAATGCCGGCGCGGCGATGGACGACAGCGAGGGCACCGATTTCCATGCGACCGATTTGGGCCATGTGGTGGTCACGCCGCTCAAGGTGGATTTGACCGAACACGATCACTTGCAGCGTTGGTCACAGGTTTGCGGGCGTTTGTGGACGCAGGGCGGCGCATGAAACCTCGGCCCAGTTTTCCTGCGAAATGGGACACTTCTGGCGCACCTGCGCCAACGCCTGCGCACAAGGCACCCAGCCCACGGCCTGCCATGCCGCTGGGGCGTGTGGTCCAGTCGGCACCGCAGCTTGCGACCTCCGCGCGTCCCGCTGCCATGCGGCAGCCGCCTTCGCAGGCGCTGCCTGTGTCATCGGGTTTGGGACTGGATTCGAGCGCGGTGCGTGCCCGCATGGTGGGCAAGTTGGCCGAGCAAGGGGTGCAAGATGCCTGGGTGCTGCAGGCCATGGGCCGCGTGGAGCGACACCGTTTTGTCGAAACCGCGTTGGCGGGCCAAGCTTACGAAGACACCAGTTTGCCCATCGGTCTGGGGCAGACCATCTCCAAGCCCAATGTGGTGGCCCGCATGATCGAGTTGCTGCGGCAAGATGCGCCGGGCAAACTCGGTCGGGTGCTGGAGATCGGCACCGGCTGTGGCTACCAAGCGGCGGTGCTCAGCCATGTGGCGACCGAGGTGTACAGCATCGAGCGGTTGCGCGGCTTGCACGAAAAGGCGAAGAAAAATTTACTGCCTTTTCGCTTGCCCAATGTGCACCTGATTTTGGGAGATGGCATGCTCGGCTTTCCCAAGGGCGCGCCTTACGCGGGCATCATTTCTGCGGCGGGGGGCGAGGATGTTCCGGTGGCTTGGTTGGACCAGTTGGCCGTGGGGGGCCGGTTGGTGGCCCCCACAGTCACGGCCTCAGGGCAGCAGGCTTTGGTGGTGATTCACAAAACCGCCACCGGGTTTGATCGGCAAGTTTTGGAGGCCGTTCACTTTGTGCCTCTAAAATCAGGCGTTGCTTAAAGGAATAAAGCTGAATGATTTTTCGTGATGTTTCCCGTTTATGGCTCACAGGTTTGACCGCCGTTGTGTTGGTTGGGTGCTCTTCCTCGCCCCGCACGCCCGCACCTGTTGAAAGTCGGGGCGGCGTTTCACGCCCGTCTGCACCGGTTGTTGCAGCCGACACGGTCAAAATCATGCCTGGGGCTGAAAACGCTGGGAAACCCGGGTTCTACACCGTTCAAAAAGGTGACACGCTCACCCGTATCGCTTTGGACAACGGTCAGACTTGGCGTGATTTGATGGCTTGGAACAACCTGCCCAATGCGCATTTGATCGAAGTAGGGCAGGTCTTGCGGGTGGTGCCGCCCGGCGCTTCGGTTCAGGCCAGCGGCGTGGTGGTGCAACCTATTGGAGGCGGGGCTGAGGCGCCTGTTGAGCCCAAACCTGCACCCGCAGCTTCGCCCAGCGCCAACGACGAAGGCTTGGCATTCGCTTGGCCAGCCAGTGGCCGTGTGATCGCTGGATTTGACGAAGCCAAAAACAAGGGCCTGGACATTGCAGGGCAACCAGGCGACCCGATTTTGGCCGCCGCCGATGGCCAGGTGGTTTATGCTGGTTCAGGCTTGCGCGGGTATGGCAATTTGATCATCCTCAAGCACAACAACACTTTCTTGACCGCTTATGCACACAGCCAGACTTTGATGGTCAAGGAAGACCAAAAAGTGCGCAAGGGTCAGAAAATCGCCGAAATGGGCAAGACCGATGCTGACCGTGTGAAGCTGCACTTCGAGATTCGCCGTCAGGGCAAGCCGGTGGACCCGGTCAAGTACCTGTCGGCGCGCTGAAGCCTCGCCTTGATGGCGTCCGCTCACAATCAATAGGCCTCGCGCATGCCTTGGCCCGTTTTGGTTTTTGACATCGAAACCATCCCCGACATGGCGGGGTGGCGTCGGCTCAACCCGACTGACCCGCAGTTGACGGATGGACAAGTGCACGCGCAGTGGCAGGCCGAGCGGGCCGCAGAAGGCAAAAGCGATTTCATGCCTCTGTACCTGCAGCGCATCCTGTGCATCAGTTGTGTGTATCGCAATGCCGAGGGTTTGCGCGTGCACTCCTTTGTGGACCGCGATGGCCACAGCGAAGCCAAAGTGGTTCAGACCTTTTTCCAAGCCATTGAAAAGCATGCCCCCCAGTTGGTCAGCTGGAATGGCAGCGGTTTCGATTTGCCGGTGTTGCACTACCGGGGCTTGATGCACGGCGTGGTGGCCGACAAATATTGGGACTTGGGTGACGACGACCGTGAGTTCAAGTGGAACAATTACATCTCGCGTTACCACATGCGCCACCTGGACCTGATGGACCTGTTGGCCAAATACACGCCCAAAAACAACGCCCCCATGGACGCTTTGGCCACACTGTGCGGCTTTCCCGGCAAGCTGGGCATGGACGGCTCGCAGGTCTATGCGCAGTTTCAAGCTGGGCACACCGAAGACATTCGGCGCTACTGTGAAACCGATGTCATGAACACCTACTTGCTTTATTGCCGGTTTCAGAAAATGCGGGGCGGTTTCACCGAGGACGAACACACGCAGGAAATCGCCTTTGTCAAAGACCAGGTCCACAGCCTGACCGGGCAAGAACCCCATTGGCAGGAATACCTTCAAGCTTGGGCTTGATTTTTTGCAGCCCAAGGCCTGAACAGAACGTCCAAATGGGGCCCACATCCTGAGACAATTGCAGG
>NZ_CALBEX010000495.1 GCF_937889215.1 uncultured Limnohabitans sp. | reverse complement strand
GCATCGATGGCGGTCAGGTCAGCCACCAAGGCCAACCGCTGGACACCCCCAAGGCCGCACAAGAACTCGCTGCAGGTCGCTTTTTGTATGGTGGTTTTGGCAGCACCGTGGCCAATTCACTGCCCGTGACGCAGCCCGATGTCATCAACCCCGCCAACATCAACTTGCTGTCCATGGACCAGGGACGCAAGCTCTATGCCCTGTGGGAAGCGGGTTCAGCACTGGAGGTTTACCCAGACACCCTGAAAAGCGTGGGCTTCAAGGTCTGGTCACCCGAAACCGCAGGCGCACCGTTTTCGGCCCACCCCCGGGTGGCCCCTGACGGCACGGTCTGGAGCTTTGGCTACATGCCCGGCACCGGCAAACTGCTGATCTACCAGATCGCCCCCAACGGCCAACTGCAACGCCAAACAGTACTCACCGTGCCCAATGCCGACATGGTGCACGACTTTGCCATCACCGAGCGGCATCTGGTCTTCTTGTTGCAGCCGCTGAAATATGAACGCCCCGCATCTGTCCTGCCCAACCTGCTGGCAGGCATGCACTGGGACCCACAAGCACCCATGATCGCCTGCGTTGTTGCCATGGCCGACTGGCACACCACACTGATCGAGATGCCCAACAGCGGCCTTTTCCATCTGGGCAACGCCTTTGAGCGCGGCGATCGCATCCACCTGAGCTATGTGCACCACAATGACATCCTGCGCATGCGCAGCTTTGACGTATCGCCTGGATTGCCACTCCAAGAGCCGCTGGACACCACGTGGACCGAGGTCGAATTGCACACCGCCCGCCGCCGCGCCACCGTACGACCCACAGACCTGCGGCTGGTCGAGTTTCCTCGCTTTGATCCGCGCCGCGTAGGCCTGCCCCAGAAACTCACGGTCATGCTTCAATACACCCAGGCTCCGAGGCCCCTGCTGGGCTACAGCACCGTGCTGACCACCGACGGCCAACGTACCCAGCGCCACGACTACGGCACCGACTGGCTGGCCGAAGAACATGTCTATGTGCCCCACCCAAACAAGACCGATGAAAACGCGGGCTGGGTGTTGGGCACCGCCTACCACTGGCCCACCGAAAAAACCACGCTCTCGGTCTTCAATGCAGGCCAGATCAGCGCCGGGCCGGTGGCCCAGGTGCAACTGCCTTATGGATTGCCGCTGGGTCTGCACGGGCAATTTGTCGCCCTTTCAGCTCAGCGCACCTGACC
>NZ_CALBEX010000494.1 GCF_937889215.1 uncultured Limnohabitans sp. | reverse complement strand
GGGCAGCAGGAGCGGCAGCGTCAGCAGCGGCTGGGGCTGCAGCAGCAGCTGCAGGTGCAGCGACTTCAGCAGCGGGAGCAGCTGCAGGAGCAGCGGCTTCTTCTTTTTTACCGCAAGCAGCCAAAGCGGCTGCAGCGATCAGGGCGGCCAGAACGAAGGACTTGTTCATTTTGATTTATTCCTAAAAGGGATTTGAAAACAATTTCCAGAAACTGCCTCGGACACCGAAAAGGCACCCAAAGCCGAGACAATAACGCGCAAACGTACTTGTGCTCCACCAGAGATTATAGTGTTTTCCCCTAGAAAATGGGCCGTCCTGATAACCGTTAAGGCATTAATTTAAACTTGAAAAAAACCGATATTTAGCCTTTTTTAATCGCCCACAACCAGCCCTCACCGGCCCAATCGACCAGCGCCTCCTGCGCATCTGCACTCAAAGATTTGGCTTTTTGCCCGGAAATGCAGCGATCATCGGCCAACTGACGCAAAATAACAGCATCCCGCCCAGCCACGCGAAAACTTTCTCCGTTGATGAAAATGTGTTTCGCGTCGTACATCATTTTGGTTCGGCGGTCGAGCTGTGCGCCTGCGGACACATCCCATATTTCCTCTGCATTTTCAAACCAAACTTGGGCTTTGGGCTCCGTCAGGTACTCACCCAACATACTCTCGAGTAACTGCGGGTTCTTCAAAGCTTTATCGACCACTTGACGTGCAAAGTCAGCCAAAGACGGCGGAATGGCCGCAGGAGACGGCACGGCGGCTTGTTTCGGATCGCGGTAAAGGGCATCACCCACACCGTCAAACGCCTCATCGGCCAAGCCCAGCAAAAGTTCACGCGCCAGCTCGCCCTCTTGCGGCGCCCTGAACCCAATCGACCACGTCATGCACTCGCCTTCGGCCACACCGTCGTGGGCGTATTTGGGCGGCAAATAGAGCATGTCACCTGGGTTGAGCACAAACTCTTCTTCGGCTTCAAAGTTTTGCAAAATTTTGAGCGGCACACCGGGCTGCAGGCTCAGGTCTTTTTGGCGGCCAATGCGCCAACGGCGTTGGCCGTGGGCTTGCAACAAAAATACGTCGTAGCTGTCAAAGTGCGGACCCACGCCACCGCCATCGGTGGCATAGCTGATCATCACATCGTCGAGCCGTGCATCGGGCACAAAGCGGAACTGCTGCATCAGCGCGTGCACGCCATCGTGGTGCAAGTCCACGCCTTGCACCAAAAAGGTCCACTTTTTCTGGCTAAAAGGCGGCAAGCTGCGTTTGGCCAGGGGGCCATGCTTCATCTTCCAGCCCTTGGGCGAATCCACGATCAAACGAGACTCCACACCCTCTTCGCCCGCCAAGGCCACCAAGGCCGATCGGTCCACGCAGGGCACAAAGCCGGGTATGGCGTTGCGCACCAGCAAAGGTTTTTTCTGCCAATGGCGCTTCATGAATTGGCTGGGCGTGAGGCCGCCCAGCAAGGTCAAGGCTTGTTCTGTGTTCATGGTGGTTCCGGTTGAATGGGGCAGCTGCGGCAAAGCAAATAGCCAGGTAAGGCCTAAACAGGCCAATGCAGCCCAAAAACCGGCCGCCAAACTGCGACAATTGTCCTATGGAAATCAAGACACCTTCTGTGGTCGCACTGACCTGGACACTCAAAGACACGCTGGGCGAAGTTCTGGACACCCTGGACGAGCCCGTTGAATTTTTCATTGGCGGGCAAGACCTGCTGCCCAAGATCGAGGAAGCCCTGCAAGGCCACGAAAAAGGCGCCAAAGTCGACCTGCACTTGGAGCCCGAAGACGCTTTTGGCGACTTCAACGAAGAGCTGCTGTTTCTGGAGCCGCTCGCCCTGTTCCCGCCGGGCATGGAGCCGGGCTTGACGATCGAGGGCACAGCCTTGCCCGAAGGCTGCCATCCCGATGCGCCGCGCAACGTGCTCTACACCGTGACCGAAATTTACCCTGAGCATGTGGTGCTGGACGGCAACCACCCGCTGTCGGGCATTGCGCTGCGACTGCACCTGAAAGTCGAATCGGTGCGCGAACCGACCGAAGCCGAAGTGGGCAGCGGCAGCTGTGGCACCGGCTTTTTCAAGATCGAAGTGGGCGACGAAGGCCTGCCCACAGGCCCCACCTTGCACTGATCTGCGGCTCGCTGCGCGAGCGGTTTCAAAAAACCACGTTTTACTTTTTGCCGGTCGAGCCGTAACCGCCCTCGCCGCGCTCGCTGGGCGCGTCAAACTCGGCCACCACATTGAACGTGGCCTGAACCACCGGCACGATGACCATTTGCGCGATGCGCTCCATAGGCTCGATGGTGAAAGCCACACCGCTTCGGTTCCAGGCGCTGACCATCAACTGGCCCTGGTAATCGCTGTCGATCAAGCCCACCAAATTGCCCAGCACGATGCCATGTTTGTGGCCCAAGCCCGAACGCGGCAGCAGCATGGCGGCATATCCAGGGTCTTTCAGGTGTACCGCAATGCCGGTAGGCACCAATTGCCAAGCATTGGGCTGCAAGGTCAAAGGCGCGTCTAGGCAAGCGCGCAAATCCAGGCCGGCACTGCCAGCAGTCGCGTAGGCCGGCAGCTGCTCGGCCATGCGGGGGTCGATGATTTTGAGGTCGATGTTCATGGGAAGTCTTTGTTATTTCAAGCGCTTGGCAATGTCGGCGATCAATTGCTCTGCCAGCACCTGTTTGCTCGCGTGCGGCAATTCACGGGCACCGGCCGCGTCCACCAGCAGCAAAGCGTTGTCATCTTGTCCAAAGGTGGCCGGGCCTATGTTGCCCACCAAAAGCGGCACCCCTTTGCGCAGGCGTTTGGCGGTTGCATGGGCCAGCAAGTCGTGGCTTTCGGCAGCAAAACCCACGCAAAACAATTCGCCCGATCGGCCGCGCTGCGATTGAGCCACTGTGGCCAAGATGTCTGGGTTTTCAACAAAGTTCAGCTGGGGGGTCTGCCCTGAGCCGTCTTTCTTGATCTTTTGGTCAGCCGCGTTGGCGGGACGCCAGTCGGCCACCGCCGCAGTGGCAATGAACACATGGGCCGCCGCCACATGTTGCTGCACCGCAGACAACATTTGCTAGGCCGAACGCACATCCACACGCTGCACGCCACGAGGGGTAGGCAGATGCACCGGACCCGCAATCAGCGTGACCTGCGCGCCCGCCATGCGTGCCGCCCGGGCGATGGCAAAGCCCATCTTGCCGCTCGACAAATTGGTGATGCCACGCACCGGGTCAATGGCCTCGTAAGTGGGCCCGGCCGTGACCAGCACCGCCTGGCCTTGCAGCGACTTGGGTGCAAAAAAAGCGGTCAAATCTTGCAAAATTTCATCGGCTTCCAACATGCGGCCATCGCCCGTTTCGCCACACGCCTGGTCGCCCTGCCCCACATCCAGC
>NZ_CALBEX010000493.1 GCF_937889215.1 uncultured Limnohabitans sp. | reverse complement strand
GCTGTCCATCATCGGGCCTGGCCACAAGGCCAACTGAACCGCGCTGCCCACCCGGGGGCTGTCACTGGCATGATGTCCCTCTGTCCACACCCAACAAAACGAACCCCATGAGCCTCTACGACCTCGAAGCCCAAAGCATCGACAACCAAACCGTGCCCCTGTCGCGCTACAAGGGTCAGGTGATGCTGATCGTCAACACCGCCAGCGCCTGCGGCTTCACGCCCCAGTTCACCGGACTGGAAAAACTGCACAAAACCTACGCGGACCAAGGCTTGGCCTTGCTGGGCTTTCCCTGCAACCAGTTTGCCAGCCAAGACCCGGGCGATGACACGCAGATTGCCAGCTTCTGCCAAAAGAACTACGGCGTGAGCTTTCAGATGATGAGCAAGGTCAAAGTGAACGGCGACGAGGCACACCCGCTGTACCAATGGCTCACCGCAGAAGCACCAGGCCTCTTGGGCAGCAAGGCCATCAAATGGAACTTCACCAAGTTTTTGGTGGGGCGCGATGGGCGTGTGATCAAGCGCTATGCGCCGCAAGACTCGCCCGAGAAGATCGCCAAGGACATTGAGGCGGCGCTGGCGGCTTGATCAAAACAGCGCTGGCTGAACCGGCGAAACCTGTTGAGGCGCGTGGCCACACCCCATCTCCGCTGCGATTTTTCGGAAATCAGCCTCGCTGATCTTGAGCTGACCAAATCGAAACACCGCCCCCCAATGGGTTTTGTCGGTGATGAATTCCAACTGTGCAATCAAGGGCTTGATGGGAACCGGTTGCGCAAGCTGGTAGTCCACATCGATGCGCCAAGGCACAAAGCCTGACACGCCGTCGGGCGTCATGTCGTATTCATACACCTCCCCCGATCGGATGAACCCCAAGGCCGTGAACGCCTGCAAAGGCGCACCGTCGGGATATGACTCACGCGGCGAGTAATAAATCAGGCCATCGCCCGCCTTCATGCGATTGAGCGGCGCCTGCTTGCCGTGGTTCATCTGCGCAAATCCACCAGCAACTCCGCGCAGCACATGCGAGCGGCTGACCACACCGATCCAGTAGTTCATGATGGCCGCACACCGATGAAAATTTCTTTCAGCCCATCAGGTGGATAAGACTCAAAGTCTGTGCTGTAGGTCCGTTGGTGCGGGCACAAAGGGTCGGCAAAGTAGCGCCAAACACGTGTCCAGGCATCCACCACTGCTTGGGGCATGGCCCCAGGCGCGTCAAACACCAAATGCGGCCCGGGGGCGATGTCAATTCGGGTGAGCGCGAGTGAATCACCTGCGGCGGGGGGCAAGGCATCGGAGCCCGCCAGCACATCAAAGGCCCCCTGGGTATCCGACTCATAGCCGTGATAAACGCCATACACCCGTGCGCCCTTCGCCAGATTTGGCGCGATCTGCGCGGCAAAGTCGGACCACAGTTGGCCTATTCGCGCCGTATCGGCCTGCATCTCTTCGGCGTTTCGGGTGCGCACCGACAGGCCCCACACAGCCCGCGTTTCGATCTCTGCGATTTTCATGAAAACGTCCTCTTCATCGACCCTCGGCCAACGCCTGCGGGTCCACGCCTTGTTGGCGCAAATAGTCGATCAGGCGTTGCCCCTCGACCAAGTGAAAGGTCTGCGACAAGACTGTAATGGACTGTATGCGGTCGAGTCGGAAACTGCGAAAGTCCTGACGCATTTCGCACCAAGCCACCAGTGTCCAGACCGCGCCCCAGAAAAAACTGCCCAAGGGCCACACCGTGCGCTCGCTGGTGCGGGCTTGTGCATCGTTGTAAACCAGCGCCAACTTGTGCAGCCCCTGTGTGGCTTCGCGCCACAGCTGCAAGTGCGGTTGTTGCTCAGCGGTCAAGCCCCAAGGCGGCGAATACACCGGCGTGTGCTGCGCCGCATGGCGCTGGCCTGCGGGTAAGACACTGAGCACCCGCGACAAAGCCGATTCGCTCGCTCGGGCCAGCGCCGGGTCCAGCCACTGCTGCGCCACCCGCGTCATCACCACCAAGGCCTGCGCCTCTTGCGGGGTGAAGATCAGCGGCGGCAGATCAAAGCCATCACCCAGCCGGTAGCCCACCCCCGCCTCGCCCTCGATGGGCACGCCTTGGTATTGCAGGTCGGACACATCGCGGTATACCGTGCGCTCGGACACTTCCAAGCGTTGCGCCAGCCAACGGGCTGTGGTCAGGCGGCGGCCCCGGATGAGTTGAACAATCTGGAATAGACGGTCAGCGCGGCGCATGGGATGTGCAGTTCTGGTGGACGGGTAAAACGCTGATTTTCAAGCGTAAGCGTGCAAGCCCACCCGATTGCCATCCACATCGCGCATGTGCGCCATGAAACCCAGGCCCTCGGGCAAGGCCATCTTGCCCATGAGCACCTGCCCACCGGCATCCTCCACACGCTGCAAAGCCGAATCGAGCGATGCCCCCGCATGCAAATACACCAACGCCCCACAAGCACCCACCTGCAAAGCCGGGTGTCCCGACATCAGCGCGCCCTTGGTCGCATCGCCCTCCCCCGCAAACACCGCCATCTGCATGCCCGGCCCGGCAAAGCTTTCACGTTGCATGGTGGTTTGCAGCACCGCTTCGTAAAACGCTTGCGCACGCGGCACATCGCTGACCGGAATCTCAAACCAATCGATCACTTTTTGCATTTGTCTTTTCCCTGAATGTGCTCAGACCGTCTGTGCACTGGGGAGGACTTTGCCTGAGGGGTACTGACAACGGGGTGTCAGCAGCGTGCAGAAGTAGTCATCAAGCGTTCATAAGCCCAACAATCAAACACCCATTGAGCAAAGTGCTCAAGTGCGACCCTCTTGATTCAGCCCCACCAAGTCAGCCCCACCAACCAAACCAACATCGCCACGCCACACCACACCAACACCCGCGTACGCAGGCGCAGCATTTCCACGGCACTGACCAAGCGGGCATTTTGTTCGGCCAAGTCGGCCAGGGTTTCGGTGAGTTCGCGCTGAGTCTGTGCTTGGCGGTCGATCTGGCCTTGCGCAGCAATCAAAGCGTTTTTGAGTTCAGCCAAGCTGGGCACCGCACTGACCGGGGTCGTTGTGACGGGGGTGCCTGCTTGGTCGGGCGGCTGAGGGGCTTGGCGGTCCATCAGCTTGCGTGCGGCTTTGAGCACCGAAGGCGCGTGCTCGATCACATCGCCTCAGGGAATCACTTTGAGCGCCATCAACCAAGGTATCGCCATCGTCTTGTCCTTTGTTTGCGCTTTGCAAGCACGGTCTGCCATCTCAGCGTTCAATCCTACCCGGGTGGGCATTTTGGCGTGCTCGGGCGCGGGCCTTGCCGGATGGGGGACAAGGACTTATGAGGCTGGCAATCCAGGTCGGCGATCCAGGATTTATCCATTAAAAATTGAAATACTAACGCCACACGTTAAAATTTCAAGGATGATTGACCGTCAAACCCTCACCACACTGTCTAAGCGCCTGCACGAAGCCCCGGCGGTGGTGCTGCTCGGACCGCGTCAGGTGGGCAAAACCACCTTGGCGCTCACGCTGGCCGACACCTGGCCAGCTGGCTCAACTTACCTCGATCTGGAACGTCCGGCAGACCGTTTGCGGCTGCAAGACGCCGACGCATTTTTGCGCGCCCAAGGCGGCAAGTTGGTCATCCTCGATGAAATCCACCGCATGCCGGGCCTGTTTGAAGTCCTGCGCGGCATCATCGACGAGCGCCGCCGTGCAGGCCAGCGCTTTGGCCATTTCTTGCTGCTGGGATCAGCCTCGCTGGACTTGATGCAGCAAAGCAGTGAAACGCTGGCCGGGCGTGTGGCCTATCTGGAGATTGGCCCTGTTCACGGGCTCGAATGGCCCGCCGCCGATCTGGAAACGCTGTGGCTGCGCGGCGGTTTTCCAGACAGCTTGCTGGCCGCCAGCGATGCGGCCAGCCTGCGCTGGCGCGAAGACTTTGTGCGCAGCTACCTGCAACGCGACGTGCCCATGTTTGCGCCACGCCTGCCAGCCGAAACCGTGGGCCGTCTGTGGACCATGTTGGCGCACCAGCAAGGCGCTCTGCTGCAACAAAGCCGTTTGGCCAGTGGCTTGGGCGTGAGCAGCCCGGCAGTAGAGCGCTACATCGACTTGCTGGTAGACCTGCAACTGGTGCGCCGCCTGCGGCCCTGGAGCGGCAATGTGGGCAAACGCCTGGTCAAAGCGCCCAAGGTCTATGTGCGCGACAGCGGGCTGGTGCACGCTTTGCTGGGCTTAGGCAGCTTGCATGACCTGGCAGGTCACCCTGTGTGCGGCCCAAGTTTTGAGGGCTTTTGCATCGACAACCTAATGGCCGCCGCCCACCCGCAATGCACGGCTTACAGCTACCGCACCCATACGGGTGCCGAGATCGACCTGCTGATTGAGCGTGCCGGTCAGCCGTGGATGGCCATCGAAATCAAACGATCCACCGCGCCCACACTGAGCAAAGGCTTCGACATCGCCTGCGCAGACCTGAACATCGACCAGCGCTATGTGGTTTATCCCGGCACCGAACGCTTTCCGATGCGTTACGGCACACACGCGATTGGCTTGGTGGAGTTGATGCAGGTGCTACGCGAGGCTTGATCGGCAAGGCTGTCCTTTTTCGTCCCCTTCTGGTCTTGCCCAGCCCTGTGCAACGCCCGGTCTGATTCGCACAATGACGACATGTTCAACGCCTGAGCCAGCGCACCATGACCCGCCTCACCAAGCCACCCAAATCCGCTCTGCTCATCATCGATGTGCAGCCATCTTTTTTGCACATGCCTTATTGGTCGTCTGGCCATGAAGCGCCATTTCAGCAAGCGCTCCTGAAGCTGGAAGCAGGTTGTCGCGCAGCGGATGTACCGGTGGTACACATTTTTCACATCGACGACGATGCGCCTTTTCGTGCCGACTCGGGCCTGATCCGTGCCATGGACTGGCTGCCAGGCGAGCCTGCCGCACGCTTTGACAAGCATGTGCACAACGCCTTCACCGACACCGGGCTCGACAACTGGCTGCGCAGTCAAGGCGTGCAGCGCCTCATCATCAGCGGTATACGCACCGAGCAGTGCTGCGAGACCACGGCCCGTGTGGGCTCGGACATGGGTTATGCGGTGGACTTTGTGTCCGAGGCCACACTCACTTTCCCGATGACGCACAAAGGCAGTGGTCAGACTTTCAGCGCCCAAGACATCACCACGCGCACCGAGTTGGTCTTGGCTGACCGCTTTGCGCGCATCCTGAACATGGATACTTGTCTGTCCAGCCTTTGAATAGCCCACCAGGAAACCCCATGCTCCAACTGCGCCCCAACTGCGAATGCTGCAACCGCGACCTGCCGCCTGAGACGCTGGAAGCGCGGATTTGCTCTTTTGAATGCACCTTTTGCGCCGAGTGCACCGACAACCATTTGCAGGGCATCTGCCCCAACTGCAGTGGCGAACTGGTACGTCGCCCAGTGCGCCCAGCGGCCAAGCTGTTGAACAACCCGGCTTCGACCGAACGGGTGTTCAAATCGCAAGGCTGCGCGTGCGAATGACTTGCCGCCAAAAACCAGGCATGCCATTCAAGCTGCTGAAGCGCTGGCCATGGAAAACTTGAGTCTGTCGGTTTATCTGGTTGTCACGCCAGGCGTCCTGCTGCTCGACTACGCCGGCCCGGCCGAGGCGCTGCGCATGGCACGCGACATGGGCGCACCGCTGACATTGCACACCTGCGGGCCGCTGGCTCATGTACCCACATCGCTGGGCACCCAACTGGCCGGGCTGACACCCCTGCCCACCCAGCTGCCGCCCAACAGCCTGGTCCTGATCACTGGCAACAGCCATGAGCGCGAAGACTACGCCACCCCCGCCGCTCAACAAGTGGTGCGCTGGTTGCAATCAGCACCGCAAGCAGACACGCGTTTGGCCAGCATTTGCTCGGGTGCTTTGCTGCTGGCCATGGCAGGCCAACTCGACGGCCTGCGCTGCACCACCCACCACAGCCTGATCGCCGACCTGCAGACCCTGGCCCCCACCGCACAGGTGCAAGCCGACCAGATTTTTGTGGATGCCGGGCGAGTGCTGACCAGCGCGGGCATCACCACAGGCATTGATTTGGCGCTCTACATGGTCGAACAAGTGGCCGGCGCTGCACTGGCCGCCCAAGTGGCACGCAGGCTGGTGATGTACACCCGACGGGGTCCGAATGATCCGCTACTGTCACCCTGGCTGGCGCACCGCAACCACATGCACCCGGCCGTGCACCGCGCGCAAGATGGCCTTGCACACGGCCTGAGCCAAGACCCGGCCCGCCGCTGGTCATTGGCCGAACTGGCCGGGGTGGCCTGCGTGAGCCCCCGGCATTTGTCGCGTCTGTTCATGCAACACACGGGCATCAGCGTGCTGGACTACCAGCAGCAACTGCGCATGGCGCGTGCGCAAGAGTTGATGGCGCACAACCCGTCACTGACCCAGGAACAACTGGCCGAGGCCTGCGGCTTTGGCTCTGCGCGGGATTTCAGGCGAGTTTGGGCCAGATGCTTGTAGAAAGTCGATTTATCCTTGTATTTTGAATATGGCATATTTAAAATACAAGGATGTTCAAACGCATCGCCCAAAGCACACTGGCCTCACACCTCACATGGAGCCCAGCTGTTGCCATTTTGGGACCGCGCCAGATTGGCAAAACCACCTTGGCCCGTGCTCTGCTGGACACCCATCCAAATGCCATTTATCTGGACCTGGAATCCCCACAAGATCAGGCACGCCTGGGCGAGGGCCCGCTGTTTCTGCAAGCCCAAGCAGACCGGCTGGTGATCCTGGACGAGGTTCAAAATGCACCGCAGTTGTTTTCGGTGTTGCGCGGTGAAATCGACCGCATCCGTCGCCCCGGGCGCTTCGTCTTGCTGGGCTCGGCTTCGTTTGAATTGCTGCGCCAATCCCAATCCTTGGCCGGACGGCTGAGTCTGATTGACATGTTCCCGCTCCTCGTCAAAGAAGTCGGCTCGGACCTCAGTACCGTGCAGGACTTGTGGGTGCGCGGCGGCTTTCCGCCCAGCTACACCGCCGTCGATTCACACGCCTCTTGGGCCTGGCGTGATGCGTTCATCCGCCACCTGCTGCACACCGATTTGCCAGCTCTGGGCTTGCGCGTGGACGCCGAAAGTCTGCGCCGTTTTTGGCGCATGCTGGCGCATGTGCATGGCCAGTTGTTCAATGCATCGGCCATTGCCAACTCATTGGACGTGAGCGCACCGACAGTCACGCGCTGGCTCGATCACATGGTGGGTGCCTTGCTGGTCAGAAAACTCGAGCCCTATCACGCCAACCTGGGCAAGCGTTTGGTCAAGTCACCCAAGGTCTATGTCCGTGACAGCGGTCTACTGCACAGCCTTCTGGGCTTGAGCAATCCGGACGACCTGCAAGGTCACCCCATGACAGGTGCGTCCTGGGAAGGCTTTGTCATTGACCAGATTGCCGCCCACATGCCCACTGGGGCCAGCCTGTCGTTTTACAGAACAGCGGCGGGCGCCGAACTGGATGTGGTGGTGGAAACCGGGCAGCGAAAAATCGGTTTCGAAATCAAGTTCAGCATTGCGCCCAAGCTCACCAAAGGGTTCTGGCTATCCCTGCAAGACGTGCAACCCGAAAAAACCTACATCGTCGCCCCCGTGCAGCAGCGCTGGCCTTTTGCGGAAGGGGTTGAGGTGATTTCTGTGGGCGATATCGCAGGGGTTCTAGCGGGTTGAAGGGGTAACAAATGAAACGCACGCAGTCGGTGCACTTCAATGGACTGGTAGGCTTGCGAAATTGTGCGTTCGCAATCACAGGGAGGCCTCTTTAACGCTCAAAGGTGCTGCACAAAGTGGTGTGGCAATGTCATTGTGGCCAGGCCATCTCGTACCACTTGGGGTCGCATGTCCACAAGGTGCAACTGCTGGATCTCAAACCACTTGAACTCAAGCTGCCTGTTGGTCTCTACGCCTTTGTGCGTCATGCGCTTGTCGTTGTAACTTTCGTCAGCGGTTAGCCCGGCGTAAAAATACAAACCAATTTCATGGTGACTTGCTTGGTGGTGACGGAAGAAGTTTTCTCCGACACAAGCGAGGTGGCCACACTCAATGCTTGTACCAAGCTCCTCTTCAAACTCCCGGCAAAGCGCTGCTTGTGCTGACTCACCCACATTCACCCGACCACCGGGCAATGTCCAAAAAGCATCACCTAAGACCCGATGCAACAAAAGCTGGCCTGCATCCATCACGATCGCCGCAACACGGTATTGGAAACGATGGGATCCCTCTTGAAATGAAATCACAGGGCTTGCACCGGTTTGCGCGACAAGCGCTTGCTGCGCTGGCGCACGGCTTCAATGTCTTGCTCCAGCGCATTCAGGTCTTGTGCAGGTGCCGCCATCTCAGGCAAGTCAGCATGCCGGCCCATGAGCCAGAGGGCCGTGGCGTAGACGCCCATGCCGACCGAAGGGTCGCCCTTTTCCATGCGGATGAGCGTGGGCACCGAGACCGACAGGCGAGTGGCCCAGGTACGCTGGCTTTCTTTGCGGCGCTGGCGGGCGAGCGCTAAATTTTCGCCCAGGTCTTTTAGGGCACGGGCAACCGCAGCAGGCAGAATTTCTGTGGCGTGAGCAGGCTTCGGCATGAAACAAAATTTACCATGAAATCAAATCATGTTAATTTTGTTTTACCTCACAAGGCCCTTCACCCGACCAGCAGCGCCCCATCCACCAACTCCACCCAATGCCGCACGGGCAGACCGCTACCGCTTTGCAGGTGGGTGATGCAGCCGATGTTGGCGCTGATCACGCCTTGCGGTTGCAGCGCGTTCAGGTGGCCCAGCTTGCGATCGCGCAGTTGCTTGGACAAGTCGGGGTTGAGCACGCTGTAAGTGCCCGCCGAGCCGCAGCACAGGTGCGATTCATTGGCCGTGACCTTGATCTTGAAGCCCAGATCGCCCAGATGCTTTTCTACGCCGCCTTTGAGCTGCTGGCCGTGTTGCAGCGTGCAAGGCGGGTGGTAGGCCTGTAGGCCTGCGGCTTGCAGCGCCTCAGGTTTGAGCTTGTCTTTGAGCAGCGGCACCAGCTCGGGCAGCAGCTCGCTCAGGTCGCGGGTCAGCGCGCCGATGCGGGCGGCTTTGTCGGCGTACTGCGGATCGTCTTTCAGCACATGGCCGTAGTCCTTGACCATGACGCCGCAGCCGGAGGCGTTCATGACGATGGCTTCGACTTCGCCGCTTTCGACCAGCGGCCACCACGCGTCGATGTTGGCGCGCATGTGGTCTTTGCCACCGCCCTGGTCGTTCAGGTGGAACTTGAGCGCGCCACAGCAACCGGCCTTGGGGGCGGTCACGGTTTGGATGCCTGCGGCGTCGAGCACGCGGGCGGTGGCGGTGTTGATGTTGGGGCTCATGCTCGGCTGCACGCAACCGGCCAGCATCAGCACCTTGCGGGCATGCGTGCGGGTGGGCCAGGCACCGGCGTCTTGCGGCGCGGGGACTTTGGCTTTCAGGCTGCCCGGCAGCAGGCCGCGCACCAGTTGGCCCATCTTCATGGCGGGGGCAAACAGGGGCGACGGCAGGCCTTCTTTGAGCGCCCAGCGCAGCAACTTTTCGCCTGTGGGGCGCTCGACTTTGGCGTCCACCAGCTTGCGGCCGATGTCCACCAAGTGGCCGTATTGCACGCCGCTCGGGCAAGTGCTTTCGCAATTGCGGCAGGTCAGGCAACGGTCCAAGTGCATCTGGGTTTTGCGGGTGGGCGTTTCGCCCTCCAGCACCTGCTTCATCAGGTAAATGCGGCCACGCGGACCGTCGAGCTCGTCGCCCAGCAGTTGGTAAGTGGGGCAAGTGGCCGTACAAAAGCCGCAGTGCACGCACTTGCGCAAGATGGCTTCGGCCTCAATGCCATCGGAGGTGTTTTGGTATTCGGGGGCGAGATTGGTTTGCATGAAAAGTCGCCTCAGAGGGGGTGCATTCGACCGGTGGCGAACACGCCTTTCGGGTCAAACTGTTTTTGCAGTTGTTGCTGGATGCGGTCTTGCACGGTATCCAGCGGGGTGTTCACACCGACGACTTTGTCCAGCTCGACATGCGTGGCGCTGGCACGGAACAGCGTGGCATGGCCGCCCAACGATTGCGCCAACTCGCGCAGCGGCACCGCCGCCGTGGCCGGCGCCCAAAGCCAACGCTGCGCACCTTGCCATTCAATGTAGGTGGCGTAGGGCAAATCCAAAACCGGCGCGGTTTGCGGCACCGACAGGCGCCACAGGCAAGCTTCGGGGTTGGGGGCATCAAAGAACTCCAGCGACTGCTCGGCGCTGGCGCGCCAATCTTGAGCGGCTTCGAGGTTGTCCATGGCTTGTACTTGAGCGCCCAAAGCCACGGCATCGGCAGCCATCTTGCCGGTGGCCGACTGCACCGCCGCCACCGCACCGCGCAGGCGCACAAACAAATAGTCCGCCGCAGGCTGGGCGGTGGTATCGCGCACCCAAGCACTGGCATTCAAGGGCAGGGGCTGGCCGCCCCAACGGTGCAGCAAGTCGAGTGCATAGCCTTGGGCCAGGCCCGCGATCATCAGAGTCGCTTCGGCCGGGGCCACGGGCAAGACTTTCAGGCTGACTTCGGTGATCAGGCCCAGCGTGCCCCAACTGCCTGCCATCAATCGGCTCACGTCGTAGCCGGCCACGTTTTTCATGACCTGGCCGCCAAAGGTCAGGTGCTCGCCCAGACCGTTGATGAAGCGGGCCCCGAGCACGTAGTCGCGCACAGCGCCAGCGGTGGCGCGGGCGGGGCCGCTCAGACCCGCAGCAACCATGCCGCCCACAGTGGCGACCTCGCCAAAGTGCGGCGGCTCAAACGCCAAACACTGGCCTTTTTCGGCCAATGCAGCTTCCAGTTCGGCCAAAGGCGTGCCGCAGCGCACCGTGACGACCAGCTCACTGGGCTCGTAACTGACGATGCCCCGGTAAACCCGGGTGTCCAGCACCTCTCCCGTGAGGCTCTGGCCCCAAAAATCTTTGCTGCCGCCACCGCGCAAGCGCAAAGTGCGGCCATCCGCAGCGGCTTGGCGCACGGCATCGACGAGGGTGTTGAGTTGAGCTTCCATGGGTCAAGATGGTAACGCCCGGCCTTGAGGGACCGTGTGAATTTTTTGAACGGAAGTCTTGTTGTAAATTGAGCGGCTCAGGCCCGATAAGCATCCACCGGCAAACCCGCCACCTCTACCTGGGTCGCAAACACACACCCCGCCCCCGGGTACTGCGCCAGCTCTGGCGTGCCGCGACCTTGGCGCGATGTGGTGATGAACAGGGTTTTCAGGTCCGGCCCGCCAAAGCAGGGCATGGTGGGGCAAGGCACGGGCGTGATCATTTCGGCCAACACATCGCCGGAAGGCGACAAGCGCAGCAGGCGCTGGCCTTCGTATTGGGCAGACCAGTAGCAGCCTTCGCTGTCCACCGCCGCGCCATCGGGGCGGCCGCCATACGCGGTGTCACTGCCCCATGTCCAGCCTGCGGGTTTGGGGGCCATTTGGTGGAACACGCGAGCCGCTGACAGTTGGCCCGTCGCCGGCTCAAAATCAAAGGTGCGCACCTGGTGCGCGGCCGTGTCGGCCCAATAAGCCGTGCGGCCATCGGGTGACCAGGCCAGGCCATTGGCCGTCACCACACCGTCCTTCACGCCACCCAGCATGGTGTGCAGGCCTTGCCCGTCCAGCATGTACAGCGCGCCCAGCGCCTGGTCTTTGGGCTCGTACAGGCTGCCGGCCCAAAAGCGGCCTTGGGCGTCGCATTTGCCGTCGTTGAAGCGTTGCTTGCCCGTGTCATACGGCGCTGCTGCCAGCAGCTGCAAGGGGCCACCCCACCCGCTTGCCAGATAAATGCCATCGCGCAGGGCCATGACCAAGCCGCCACCTTGCACGGGCGCAATGCAACCCGGCTCTTGCGCCAAGGGCCAATAGTCGACCGACCCTTGGGCCTGCAGGCCCTGCACCGCCAAGCGGGCGATGCGCCGACCAGGGATGTCCACCCAATACAGGCGCTCCTCCTGCGGATGCCAAAAAGGCGATTCGCCCAAGCCATCGGGCTCGATGGTCAGGGCGGTCCAAGGAGGTGTCAACAAGGCAGGTGCGTGCATGCAATCCATTGTGCCCGAGGCCATGGCGTCCAGCGACGCATCAGCGGGCACGTACCCTGATCAAACCCCAGGTCCAACCGGCCAATACTTGGCCCGCCAAAGAAACAACCCGCAGGGCTTGCGCACTGCGGGTTGTGAATGGGTGGCTTGCGCCACCGCTTGCAATGAAAGTTACCGTGAAGGGGATCAGCCGTGGTATGCCGACTCGCCGTGTGAGGAGATGTCCAAGCCTTCGCGCTCGTCTTCTTCCGTGACACGCAGACCGACCAACATGTCCACAATTTTGTAAGCCACGTAAGCCACAACAGCAGACCAGACCATGGTGATGACCACGCCTTCGGCTTGGACAAACAACTGGCTCATCATGTTGTAGTCGTCGCCCTTGACGCCGCCGAGCGAACCGGCCGAGAACACACCGGTCAGCAAAGCACCGACGATACCGCCCACGCCGTGCACTCCAAACACATCCAAGGAATCGTCTGCGCCCAGCATCTTCTTCAGACCGGTCACACCCCACAGGCACAGGAAGCCTGAAACGAGGCCGATGACGATGGCACCCATGACGCCCACCGTACCGCAAGCGGGGGTGATGGCCACCAAGCCTGCCACAGCACCCGAAGCAGCGCCCAGCATGGAAGCTTTGCCTTTGGTCAGGGTTTCACCGACACACCAAGCCAATACCGCAGCCGCCGTGGCCATCAAGGTGTTGATGAACGCCAGGGTTGTGCCGCCGTTGGCTTCCAGGTTGGAGCCAGCGTTGAAACCAAACCAGCCCACCCACAGCAAAGAGGCGCCGACCATGGTCAAAGTCAGGCTGTGTGGGGCCATGGCTTCACGGCCGTAGCCAATGCGCTTGCCGATCACATAAGCGCCCACCAAACCGGCCATGGCTGCGTTGATGTGCACCACGGTACCGCCAGCGAAGTCCAAAGCACCTTTCGCAAACAGATAGCCACCACCACCCCAAACCATGTGCGCAATCGGCAGGTAGCTGAAGGTGAACCAGATGGTGCAGAACAACAGCACAGCTGAGAACTTGATGCGTTCGGCAAAAGAGCCGACGATCAGCGCACAAGTGATGCCCGCGAAGGTGCACTGGAAGGCAATGAAGATGAACTCGGGGATCATCACGCCGGGCGTGAAGGTCGCGGCCAATGAGTCGGGCGTGACGCCTTTCAGGAACAACTTGTCAAAGTTGCCGTAGATCAGGCCTTCGCCGCCAAACGCGAGGCTGTAACCATAAACGGCCCACAGCACCGAGATCAACGAAAACACCACCATGACCTGCATCAGCACCGACAGCATGTTCTTGCTGCGCACCAAACCGCCATAGAACAGCGCCAGACCGGGGATAACCATCATGATGACCAGCACCGTGGAAATCATCATCCAGGTGACGTCGCCCTTGTCGACCGTCTCTTTGACAGCGGGGGCAGCGGCTTCAGCGGCGGGCGCAGCCGCAGGTGCAGCTTCTGCAGCCTGCGCTACAGCGGCAGGGGCTTCAGCGGGTGTGGTGGTCTGAGCCAGCGCGAAGCTGCCCATGGCCCACAAACTCAGGCCCAAGGCCAATGATGCAAACAGTTTTTTCATTTTTGACTCTCTTTCTGATCCATCAAAGGGCTTCAGCGCCGGTTTCACCCGTGCGGATGCGAACCACTTGCTCTAGGTCGTACACAAAAACCTTGCCGTCGCCGATCTTGCCGGTGCGGGCACCGGTTTCGATGGCCTCGATCACGCGCTCGACCAAGTCGTCTGACACGGCGGCTTCGATCTTCACTTTGGGCAAGAAATCGACCACGTATTCCGCACCGCGGTACAGCTCAGTGTGGCCTTTTTGACGGCCAAAGCCTTTGACTTCGGTCACGGTGATGCCCTGCACGCCGATGCCCGAAAGTGCTTCACGCACTTCGTCCAGCTTGAAGGGTTTGATGATGGCGGTCACCAGTTTCATGTTGGCTCCTTGTGTTGATGTGTGAGGTTCAGATCACATGGCTTTGGACAAAGACAACACCACACGGTTGTCGTTGGCAAAACCGTAATCGGCTTTCTTGGTCGCGCCGACGTAGGCACCGCCCAAGCTGTAGCCTTCGCCCAAGTCATAAGACAGGCCAACGCTGTAGTCGCTGAAGTCAATTTTGGTTGCATCCTTGAAATTGGTCATGCCCATTGCGGCTTTGAATGTGAGGCCCGCGGTCAACTCGGTGGCGTAGCCAAGGTTCAGATAGCTGGCTTTGGAGCCATAGAAGAAATAGTCTTTGGAAACAGTTTGCGAATACTTGGCGCTGAAAGGCCCGTAACCCATGCCCAGATACACCTCGGTCGTTTTGCCCAAAGAATTGCCTGGGTATAAGTAAGCGATCACGCCGGCGTCGTAAGACAAACCTGGGCTCAACTCGCCCTTGTAACCACCATAGACATCCACCTCCATGGAATTGCCATCCAACCAGGCCACGCTTGAGTTCCAGTTGCCGACGTAAAAACCATTGCTCAAGGCGTAGTCAAAACCACCTTGCAGGGCCGGCTTGAAGGCTTTGGATTTGTCCGCCAAAGGGAGTTGGTCCTGATCCTGACCCCGGAACTTGTAATTGGAGGTCAACGAGATGTTGCTGGACAGCTGGGCGCTGGCCACAAAAGGCACGACGGCCAACAAAGACACCAACAATGTTTTTTGAGATACGAATTTCATGAAGAACTCCAAATTGAAGAAAGGACACACGGCATATGCAGGGAGCGTGCCAACTTGTTTTTTATGGCTTCACTCGGGGTTTTCCCCATGCGTTCTCCCTCTGTGCGTGCTTGAATGTGAGCACAACAGGTTCACCGCGTTCGGACTGCGCGGCAGAACACACAATGCGCACCAAAATGGGGCAAGGAGGAGGTATGAGTCTCAGTTTGGTGCACAGCCGCGCTTTGGTCGGCCTGCAAGCCCCAGCAGTCACCGTTGAGGTGCACATGGCCAACGGCCTACCCAGTTTCACCTTGGTGGGGCTGGCCGACGTCGAGGTCAAGGAAGCCCGCGAGCGCGTGCGCTCGGCCCTGCAAAACAGCGGGCTCGACTTTCCACACAACCAGCGCATCACCGTCAACCTGGCCCCAGCCGATTTGCCCAAAGACTCCGGACGCCTGGACTTGCCCATTGCACTGGGCATATTGGCAGCCAGTGGACAAATTGATGGGGCCAAGCTGGCAGGTCACGAATTTGCGGGTGAGCTGTCGCTGTCGGGCGAACTGCGGCCGGTGCGTGGCGCACTGGCCATGAGCCTGGTGCTGCGCCAGCAGCAAGTGCGCACGCGTTTGGTGTTGCCGCCAGGCAGTGCCGAAGAGGCGGCACTGGTGCCCGATACCGAGGTGTTTTGCGCACGCCATCTGCTCGATGTGGTGCAGCAATTTCTCCCGCCTTCCAACGACCCCCCGCCCGAACCCACCGACGGTTGGGCCCGCATGGCCCCAAGCACGCCATCGACGCCGCCGAGTTACGCCAACTTGGCCGACGTGAAAGGCCAAGCGGGCGTGAAGCGCGTGCTCGAGATTGCCGCCGCTGGCGGACATTCCCTCTTGATGGTGGGCCCACCCGGCTCAGGCAAGTCCATGTTGGCCCAGCGGTTTGCGGGTTTGCTACCGCCCATGTCCATTGAAGAAGCATTGGAGTCGGCTGCGATTGCCAGCCTGGCCGGGCGTTTTGATTTGGCACGCTGGGCGCAGCGCCCCACCGGCCAGCCCCACCACTCGGCCAGTGCAGTGGCCTTGGTGGGCGGCGGCTCGCCGCCCAGGCCGGGCGAAATTTCGCTGGCGCACCACGGCGTGCTTTTTTTGGACGAGTTGCCGGAATTTCCCCGCGCCGCCCTCGAAGCCCTGCGCGAGCCTCTGGAAACTGGCAGCATCACCATCGCACGGGCGGCGCGGCGTGCAGAATTTCCAGCCCGCTTTCAGCTGATCGCCGCCATGAACCCCTGCCCCTGCGGCTATTTGGGCAGCAGCACGCGGGCTTGTCGCTGCTCGCCCGAGCAGGTCAGCCGCTACCAGGGCAAACTCAGCGGGCCGCTGCTCGACCGGATCGACCTGCACATCGAAGTGCCCAGCCTGCCGGCGCAAGATCTGCTCAAGGCCGCGCCCGGTGAAAGCACCGAAGCCATCGCCGCCAGAACCCTGGCCGCCCGTGAACGCGCCCTGGCCCGCCAAGGCTGCGCCAACGCCGAGCTGCAAGGCCAGGCCATCGACACGCATTCGCGCTTGGACGACAACGCCGCCGCCTTGCTGCAAAAAGCCGCAGTCAAACTGGGCTGGAGCGGGCGCAGCATTCACCGCAGCCTCAAGGTGGCCCGCACCATCGCCGACCTCGCGGGCAGCGACGCCCTGGGTGCCGCGCATGTGGCCGAAGCGGTGCAGTACCGGCGGGTGCTGAAGGCGCACTGAGTCCGGTGCCGCGTTTGCCTTGGGCCACGGATAATGGCTCCATGCCCCTCGCCCGTCCCCACGTTTTGACAGCCCCGCAACTGGGGCCCTTCAGCTTTTGGCTGTCGGTGCCGCAGTTGATCACTTGGGGCAGTGTGTTTTACACCTTCTCTTTGCTGATGACGCCCTTGGAGGCCGAGTTGGGCATGGGCCGAGCCGAGTCCTCGCTCGCTTTCAGCATGGCGCTGCTGGCCGAGGGCTTGATGGCTTACCAAGTGGGGCGCTGGATCGATGCCGGGCATGAGCGCGCCGTCATGACCCTGGGTTCGGTGTGGATCGCGGTGGGCTTGCTGGGCCACAGCGCGGTGGATTCCAAAGCGGGGTTCTACGGTGCCTGGATTTGGCTGGGTCTGGGCTTGGCGGCCACGCTTTACACCCCTGCATTTGCGGTGGTCACTCGGCGTTTTCCGCAAGACTTTCGGCGCGCCATCATCACCATCACCTTTCTCGGTGGCCTGGCCAGCACGGTGTTCATCCCCTTGTTTGCCTGGTGGATGTCGCTATGGGGCTGGCGCATGGCGCTGTGGGGCTTGGCCGCGCTGCAACTGGGGGTGTGTGCGCCTTTGCACTGGTGGCTGCTGCAAGCTGCGCCACGGTCTGTGCCCCAAGCTGGCCAAGATGCCACACCCAGCGCCTCGGTGCGCGAACACCTGCGGCATGCGCCGTTTTGGCTGCTGGCCTTGTTCATGCTGATGATGATGGCGATCATGTCGGCCTTGCCGCCACACATGGTGGCGCTGTTGCAAGAGTCTGGCCTGTCACCGGCCTGGGTCATCGCGGTGCCCGCCGCCATTGGCATCATCCAGGTGCTGGGGCGCTTGCTGCTGTTTGTGTTCGAGCACGTCTGGGACGTGCACGCGGCCAACCGTTGGATCCCTGTCCTGATCCCGGCCTCTTTGGCGGTGCTGCTGCTGGGCGGCTTGCACCCGCTGGCGGCGCTGGTCTTCGTGGTGCTCTACGGCCTGGGCAACGGCATGAGCACCATCGTCAAAGGCACGGCCATGGCGCAATATGTGAGCCGCGCCCATGTGGGGCAGCTCAATGGCTTGCTGGGTTTGCCCATCGCGCTGGCGCGTGCGGCAGCGCCTTTGACACTGGGCCTGTTGTGGTCGCAAGAGCACGGCTACAGCCTAGCGCTGTGGTGGCTGCTGGCTGCCAGTTTGCTGGGCACCGGGGCGCTTTGGGCTGCGCAGCACTTCGCTTTGAAGCCCCGGCAATGAACCCTGCTCATTGAACCCTGCGCACTGGAGCTGCCACCCCC
>NZ_CALBEX010000492.1 GCF_937889215.1 uncultured Limnohabitans sp. | reverse complement strand
AGGGCCTTGCAGCAGCGTTACCCCAAGGCCGAGGTCTGGTTGGCCTTTCAAGACCCCGCGCACACGCAGGCTGCTCGTGTGGCCCTTGAGCGCCCTTGGTGGCAAGCCGGGCGATGGCTGGGGCCGAAGCCGCATTGGGGTGTGCCACCAGACCACAGCGCGCAGATGCTCTGGGCCAACATGCAGCTGCACGCATCGCCCGAGCCGCAAGCCCTGTTGCAAGCCTGGCACCGGTCTTTGGCGGTCGATGGGTTTTTGATGTTTTCGTGTTTTGGCCCCGATACGCTGCGTGAGCTGCGTGAGGTGTACGCGCGCGCAGGCTGGCCCGCCCCAGCCCATGAGTTCACCGACATGCACGATTGGGGTGACATGCTGGTGCAAGCGGGTTTTGCTGAGCCGGTCATGGACATGGAGCGCATCACCTTGACTTACTCATCGGCAGACAGTTTGTTGGCCGACTTGCGTGAAATGGGACGTAATCTGAATGTGCAGCGCTTTCCGGGGTTGCGTGGGCGCCGCTGGCGCGAAGCTTTGTTGCAGGCATTGCAGGGACTGGCCCGAGAGGAAGATGGAGGGCGACTTTCCTTGGGTTTTGAAATTGTTTATGGACACGCCTTAAAGCCGCAACCCAGAATGCAGGTCGCACCAGAAACCCAAATCGGCCTCGATCAAATGCGGCAAATGCTGCGTTCTGGTGGGGGTATATCCGACAAAGTTTGAGATCTGTCAAAAGTAGGATTGATCTCAGGTAAAATCCGCCCGGTTTTGTTCATCGTGCGTGCTCGACGGCGTGTTAGGTTATTGAAAGTTGACGGATGTCAAATCAGGCTTACCAATTTGCACAAGTGTCTGGGCCCGCTGTCCATTGGCGGCTCAAACGCAACTGTTCGGTGACGCCAGTCCAGTTGGGTTGGCTCTACCTGTCGTTGTGCACCTTGTCATTGGGCATCGGCGTCTTCTTCTGGTTGCAGGGGGCGACTTTGGTGTTGGCCTTCGCGGGTCTTGAGGTTGCGGTTGTGGGCTTGGCTTTTTTGGCTTACGCCAGACACGCTGCCGACGGCGAGATGATTTCCTTGCAAGGTGCGAATTTGGTCGTAGAGCTGGAAACGGCAGGCCGGTTGGAACGGACTGAATTTGACCGCCAATGGGTTCGAGTCGAGCCCAAAACGGGCGACCAAAGTCTGATCGAGTTGTCTGGCCAAGGTCGAACCATTGAAGTGGGGCGTTTTGTGCGACCGGAGCACCGGCAAGTGCTGGCGAGAGAAATTAGGAAGGCATTGCGTTCGGCGTGATGCCAAGCGGCAATCAGGCCTGAGTCTGGTATGCCAAAGGTTTGAGTTCAACAGAGTCTTGGAAGTTAGTGAGAACCATGAAGAATATTTCCAACCAATTGGCTTCGCTGCTATCTCGCGCGGGCATCTTTGCAGGCGCATGGCTGGCTACAGCTGCTTATGCCGTCAATGATTTGCCGGGAGGCCCTGCGGTCAACCAGCTCAATTTGCATCCGCCAGCGACCAAGATCGCAGAAGAGCAGCAATGGCTGCATTGGTTCATGCTGATCATTTGCACGGTGATCTTCGTTGCCGTGTTTGCTGTCATGTTCTATTCCATCTGGAAGCACCGCAAGTCGGTCGGCCACAAGCCAGCCAAATTTACTGAATCCATCACGGTGGAAGTGATTTGGACAGCAGTCCCCTTTCTGATTGTTATTTTGATGGCTTTGCCTGCTACCAAAGTTTTGGTCGCTCAAAAAGACACCACCAATGCCGACCTGACCATCAAGGCCACGGGTTACCAGTGGAAGTGGGGCTACGACTACATCAATGGTGAAGGCGAAGGCTTGAGCTTTATCTCTACCCTGGACTCTTCCCACCGTGCCATGTCGGATGCTGGCAAGCCGGAAGGCGACAATTACTTGCTGAAGGTGGACAACCCCTTGGTGGTGCCTGTGGGCCAAAAAGTGCGTGTGATCACCACAGCCAACGACGTGATCCACGCTTTTGCGGTGCCCGCTTTCGGCATCAAACAAGATGCCATCCCAGGTTTTGTGCGCGACACTTGGTTCCGTGCAGAAAAAACGGGCGATTTTTATGGCCAGTGCCAAGAGTTGTGTGGCAAAGAGCACGCCTACATGCCCATCCATGTGAAGGTCTTGTCGGCCACCGACTATGCGGCTTGGGTGGACACCGAGAAGAAAAAGCAAGCGGCCAAAGCCGATGACCCTGCCAAAGTGTGGGCACTCGACGATTTGTCCAAGCGCGGTGAAAAAGTCTATGCTGCCAACTGCGCAGCTTGCCACCAAGCCACCGGCAAGGGCGCAGGTTCTATCAAGGCGCTTGATGGTTCCTCCATCGTTCTCGATGCTGACAAATCCAAGCAAATTGCAATCTTGCTCAATGGTGCCGGCAACGGCGCTATGCCTGCATGGAAGCAGTTGTCAGACACAGAAATTGCTGCTGTGATCACCTATACCAAAAACAACTGGTCCAACAAGACCGGGCAAATCGTGCAGCCGGCTGACGTGCTGGCCGCTCGCAAATAAGCCGTACCGTATTCAAATCAAAGGAAATCAAGATGAGTGCCGTTCTAGATCATCACGATCACGCCCATGACGACCACGGTCACGCGCCTGCGGGCTGGCGTCGTTGGGTGTATGCCACCAACCACAAAGACATTGGTACCTTGTACCTGCTGTTCAGCTTCACCATGCTCATGATCGGTGGCGTGCTGGCCCTTGGCATTCGTGCCGAGTTGTTTCAGCCGGGCCTGCAAATTGTCAACCCCGAGTTGTTCAACCAGTTCACCACCATGCACGGCATCATCATGGTGTTCGGTGCGATCATGCCGGCATTTGTCGGCTTTGCGAACTGGATGCTGCCGCTGCAAATTGGCGCGTCCGACATGGCTTTTGCCCGCATGAACAACTTCAGCTTCTGGCTGATGGTTCCTGCGGCTCTGATGCTGGTGGGTTCTTTCTTCATGCCAGGCGGAGCCCCCGCTGCCGGTTGGACTTTGTATGCACCTTTGACGCTGCAAATGGGTCCTTCCATGGACGCTGGTATTTTTGCCATGCACATCCTGGGTGCCTCGTCCATCATGGGCTCGATCAACATCATCGTGACCATCTTGAACATGCGCGCCCCTGGCATGACTTTGATGAAGATGCCCATGTTCGCTTGGACGTGGCTCAT
>NZ_CALBEX010000491.1 GCF_937889215.1 uncultured Limnohabitans sp. | reverse complement strand
CTGCGGGTGCGGAAATTTCCTGGTCATCAGCTACCGCGAACTGCGCGAGCTGGAGCTGAAGGTGCTGCGGGCCGACCACGAACTGAGTGCCCACAAAGGCCAGCTGACGGTGGACGTGCATGGGCTGATCGGTGTGAACGTGGACCAATTCTTTGGCATCGAGATCGAAGAGTTTCCGGCGCAAATTGCCCAAGTGGCCCTGTGGCTGGTGGACCACCAAATGAACCTGCGCGTGAGCGTGGAGTTTGGGCTGTACTTTGCCCGCATCCCGCTCAAAAGCTCACCACAAATCCGCCACGCCAACGCGCTGCGGCTGGACTGGAACGATGTGCTGCCTGCGGAGCGGTGCAGTTATGTGTTGGGCAATCCACCGTTCTTGGGCAAGACCTACCAAAGCAAAGAACAAAAAGCCGACCTGGCAGCTGTGATGCAAGGCATCCACGGCGCGGGTGATCTGGACTTTGTGTGCGGCTGGTACGTCATAGCCGCCCGTTACATTGGGCAGGTGACCCCGCGTCATGCCGGGCTTGACCCGGCATCCATGCCCCAATGCGCCTTTGTGTCCACCAACAGCATCACCCAAGGCGAACAAGTCGCCGTGCTGTGGGGCGAGATGCAGCGCCTGGGCATGCACACCCACTTTGCGCACCGCACCTTTCAGTGGACCAACGAAGCCAGCGGCAAAGCCGCCGTGCATTGCGTGATCGTGGGCTTTGGCCCCGAAGATCAAGCGATCAAAACCATCTACGAGTACGAGGACATCAAAGGCCTGCCGCATGCGGTGCCAGTCAAGCGCATCAATGCATATTTGGTGGATGCACCAAACATTTTTCTGAACAAGCGAACAACTCCAGTTTGCAATGTCAACGCGATGGCCAACGGCGGCAAAGCAACAGACGGTGGAAACCTCCTCCTAAGCGATGAAGAAAAAGCTGAGTTGATATCTATCGAACCCAAAGCCGCGAAATGGATTCGCCCATTTTTAATGGGCGATGAATTCATCAACAACATCGGCCGCTGGTGTTTGTGGTTGGTCAACATCCCACCAGCGGAACTTCGCGCCATGCCCCATGTGCTCAAGCGCGTAGAGGGTGTACGCGCCATGCGCGAAGCCAGCACCAAAGCTGCAACCGTAGCGCTTGCCAGCACACCAACCCTGTTCGGTGAAATTCGCCAACCCAAATCAAAACGCTATTTGGCGATTCCAAAGGTTTCTTTCGAACGCCGCCAATTCATCCCCATCGGCTATCTGGACAGTGACGTCATCTGCGGCGACAAAATTTTCTTTGTCGACGACGCATCACTGTTCACCTTTGGCGTGCTCACCAGCACGATGCACAACGCTTGGATGCGTTACACCTGTGGACGCTTGAAAAGCGATTACAGCTACTCCAACACCATCGTCTACAACAACTACCCCTGGCCCGGCTTCGCTGGCGAGGCGCTCAGCGACAAACACCGCAACGCCATCGAACAAGCCGCCCAATGCGTGCTCGACGCCCGCGCCCAATTTGCCAGCTCGTCACTGGCTGACCTCTACGACCCACTGACCATGCCCCCGGCCCTGCTCAAGGCCCACCAAAAACTAGACACCGCCGTAGACGCCGCCTACCAACCCAGCGGCGGCAAAAAGTCCTACGCCTCCGACGCCGAACGCGTGGCCTTCCTCTTCGATCTGTACCAACGCATCACCAGCTTGCTGCCTACAGGAGCAGACAAGAACACACCGAAAACCAAAGCCAAGGTAAGTCAAAAAACATGATGCGATTTAACCATCACCGAAAGCCAGTGCATTTACAAAAGCGTATGAATTACCAAGAGAAACGGTCATCGATGAATGTCTGT
>NZ_CALBEX010000490.1 GCF_937889215.1 uncultured Limnohabitans sp. | reverse complement strand
AGCGTGGCGCCAAAATTGCGCGCAAGGTCATTGCGTAAAGAAGAATGGAATAACATTGGCGAAACAGGAAAACCCGAATTATGAACTTCGAAATCCAAAAGCTTTCTCTTTCCCAAGCGGTTCAGGCGACATCTGACGCCTTGATTGTGTTGTGGCCCAGTCTTTCGGTACCGCATCCGCTGGCCCATGACCCCGTGTCTCGCTGGGTGGCCACGGCCATTGAGCAAGGCGATTTTGAGCTGAAATCGGGCGCTGTGTTGACGCTGTATCACCAACCCGGCATCACACCGCGTTACTTGGTGGTGGCGTGTACGGCAGAGAACCAAGCCGGTCAAATTCGCAGTGCTTTGCAAGCGGCTTGGCATGCGATCAAGGCGGCCAAAATCAAGCGTGTGAGCCTGCATGTGGTGGGGGATGCCACGCCCCAAGGCTTGCAACTGGCCTTGACGAGCTTGGCCGATGCCAGCTACAGCTACACCACCACACTGAGCAAGCCCAAGGCCCGCACACTCAAACAAGTGCAGGTCAGCTGCGACAACCCCAGTGCATCCCTGAACCAAGCCGTGAACCACGCCCAAGCTTTGGTGGCCGGCGTCGAGTTTGCCAAAGAATGGGCCAACCGCCCGGCCAACCATGCCACGCCCACGCTTTTGGCGCAGGCGGCCAAGTCGGTGGCCACGGGTCGTGCTTTCAAGTGCGAGGTCTTGGGCCCCAAAGAAGTGGCCAAGCTGGGCATGGGGGCGTTTTTGGCGGTGGCCCAAGGCTCGGCCGAACCCTTGCGTTTCATTGTGATGCGCTACAACGGCGCAGCCGCCTCACAGGCTCCGGTGGTGTTGGTGGGCAAGGGCATCACATTTGACACGGGTGGCATTTCCATCAAGCCTGCGGCCGAAATGGATGAAATGAAATACGACATGGGCGGTGCTGCCAGCGTGCTGGGTGTGTTCAAGGCGTTGGGAGAGCTCAAGCCTGCGATCAATGTGGTGGGCTTGATTCCAGCCACCGAAAACATGCCCGATGGCATGGCGGTCAAACCCGGCGACGTGGTCACGAGCATGAGCGGTCAAACCATCGAGATCCTGAACACCGATGCAGAGGGCCGTTTGGTGCTGTGCGATGCGCTGACGTATGCCGAGCGCTTCAAGCCTCAGTCTGTGATTGACATTGCGACGCTGACAGGCGCCTGTGTGATTGCCCTGGGCGCGGTGCGCACGGGCTTGTTCTCCAGCCACGATGGCTTGGCCTATCAGTTACAGCAAGCGGGTGAGACTTCGGGTGACACTTGCTGGCGCATGCCTTTGGACGACGACTATGCCGAAGGCCTGAAGTCGCGTTTCGCTGATGTGGCCAACGTGGCGGGCCGCGCCGCTGGCTCGGTCACAGCCGCCAAGTTTCTGGAGCGCTTTGCCAAAAGCTTCACTTGGGCTCACCTGGACATCGCTGGCACCGCCTGGCGCAGCGGTGCGGCCAAAGGTGCCACGGGTCGCCCTGTGGGCTTGTTGCTGCAGTATTTGACAAGTTTGGCCGCTTCAGCAGCGGCAGCGCCGTTAAAAGCAACGGCAAAAGCACCAGCCAAGGCGCTCAAGCCATTGGCTAAAGAAGCCAAAACAGGGGGCAAAACCAAAGTCCGTGCTGCGCGCAAGACCTGATCGCCATTCCAAGCCCGCCTTTGCCTTGATTTCAGAATGACACGCATCGAGTTTCACTTCAACACGTCTGAGCGGCTTGTGCATACGTGTCGGCTTCTGCGCAAGGCTCGGGCGCAGGATTCGCGAATTGCCGTGATCGGTGCGCCCGTTACCTTGGCGCAGCTCGATGGCGAGTTGTGGCGCTTTCAGGTGGAGTCGTTTTTGGCACATTGCACCCCTTCTGATCCGCCCGAAGTTCAACAAGCCTCGCCTGTTGGCTTGGGGCCTGACCCCCATGCATGGGGTTTTGACGAAGTGTTGGTCAATTTGGGCGACGAGGTCCCAGCCGGGTTTGAGCGGTTCAAGCGCCTGATTGAGGTGGTCTCGAACGACGACCATGGCCGCGCCCAAGCACGCCTTCGCTGGAAGCACTACAAAAGCCTGGGTTACGAACTTTTGCAACACGACCTGTCCAAGACAACCCCATCATGACCTCTTCCGATTTGAATTTGTCTGCAAACCCTGCTTTGAACGACGCCATCCCGACCTTGACGCAATCGATGGTGTTGAAAGAGGTGCCCGACGCGGTTCGCTTGGCGCTGGAAGCCCGTGTCGCTGAAAAACGGGCGCTGCTGGCCATGTCGGATGAGCTGGTCAGCCATTTAAAGCCTGAGATTGAACGCATCACGGCCGATTTGGTTCAGAGAACCCTGGTTGGAGTCTGGGAAAAGCGGGCCCGTGGGTACGAAGAAATTTAATTTTGTTACCGATTTATCAACGCATTAGGGCTTTTGCGTGATCGCAAACGGTCTTTTTTGAAGTATCTTATTGTCTTGCTTGATTGAAGCAAATTTATTCTTCGGAGTTCCTATGAAATTGTCTGGTTCACGTTCATTGACCGTGGTTTCTGTCGCTGTCGCGGCAGTGTTGTTGGCCGCTTGCGGTAAAAAAGAAGTTGCATCCAACGAAATGGTGATCAAAATTGGTCATGTGGGCCCCATGAGCGGCGCCATTGCCCACTTGGGCAAAGACAACGAGAACGGTGCCCGCATGGCCATCGAAGAGCTCAATGCCGCTGGCCTGAAAATTGGTGACAAGACAGCCAAGTTCGAGCTGTTGGCTGAAGACGACGCCGCCGATCCCAAGCAGGGCACCGCTGCTGCTCAAAAACTGGTTGACGCCAAAGTCAACGGCGTGATCGGCCATCTGAACTCCGGCACCACCATTCCTGCTTCGCAAATTTACAACGGTGCTGGCATCCCCCAGATCTCCCCATCGGCCACCAACCCCAAGTACACCCGTCAAGGCTACGCTGGCGCGTTCCGCGTGGTGGCTGACGATGTGCAACTCGGTGGCACCTTGGGCAAGTACGCTGTAGAAGCCCTCAAGGGCCAAAACATCGCCGTGATCGACGACCGTACCGCCTACGGCCAAGGCGTGGCTGAAGAATTCAAAAAGGGCGCCACTGCCGCTGGCGGCACCATCGTAGGCCACGAGTTCACCACCGACAAGTCTTCTGACTTCAACGCCATCTTGACCACGCTGAAAGCCAAAAAGCCTGACGTCGTGTTCTTCGGCGGCATGGACGCTGTGGCCGGCCCTATGCTGCGCCAAATGAAATCCTTGGGCATCGAAGCCAAGTTCATGGGCGGCGACGGCATCTGCACCAGCGAGTTGGCCAAATTGGCTGGCGATGCCATGCAAGACGACGCTGTGGTTTGTGCTGAAGCCGGTGGTGTCGAAGGCGAACAAAAAGTCGGCATGGACAAATTCCGCGCTGACTTCAAAGCCAAGTTCAATGCCGATGTGCAAGTCTATGCACCTTACGTTTATGACGCTGTCAAGGTCATGGCCACGGCCATGGTCAATGCCGGTTCTGCCGATCCAGCCAAGTACTTGCCTGCTCTGAAGAGCATCAGCTACAAAGGCGTGACCGGCGACATCGCTTTTGACGAAAAAGGCGACATCAAAAACGGTGCCTTGACCATGTACACCTACAAAGGTGGCCAGCGCTCACAGATCGCTGTGGTTCGCTGATCTGAAGGCCCCCGTGTGTTCGGGGGCTCCGGTTCATCAGGTGTTTCAAA
>NZ_CALBEX010000489.1 GCF_937889215.1 uncultured Limnohabitans sp. | reverse complement strand
ATCCGTCTTGGATCGGTGGACGATTCAATGCGTTTCGTGGCCCAACGTGCTGGAAATCGTTTTGGCTGTCTCTTGTAATTTGGGCAACCAGCTCTCATCGAGGCGATCGGCTGGCGCAGAGATCGACAGGCCGGCCAGCAGTTTGCCCTGATCGTCGTAAATGCCTGCAGCAATGCAGCGCACGCCCAATTCCAGCTCTTCGTTGTCACGCGCAAAACCCGATTGGTTGACCCGCGAAAGTTCTCTTTCCAGAACTTGCAGCTGCGTGATGCTGTTGCGGGTTTGGCCCGCCAGACCTGTTCGGCTGGCGTAGGACCGTACCCGCAACGGGTCGTCTGCGGCCAGAAAAAGCTTGCCCACCGAGGTCAGGTGCAAGGGGGCTCTGCCGCCGATGGCGCGCACCACTTGCATGCCCGAGCGTTCACTGTAAGCGCGCTCAATGTAGACGATTTCATCGCCCTGGCGCATGCTCAGGTTCACGGGTTGTTGAATCAGTTTGTGCAGATCACGCATGGGGGCCAGCGCCGCATCGCGCACATTCAGTCGACCCTTGACCATGTTGCCCAACTCCAACAAACGCATGCCCAAACGGTAGCTGCCCGCTTCGGGACGGTCTACAAACCTGCCAGTGGCCAGGTCGTTCAGAATGCGGTGGGCTGTTGAAGGGTGCAGCCCTGTTTTTTGGCTGATTTCTTTGAGCGATATCGCTTCTTCGCGCGAGGCCAGCACATCGATCAGGGTGAACATGCGTTCGATCACCTGAATGGTGGGCGTGGACGTGAGGGCGGGATCTTTTTTCATCGTGTACTGCAGATGCCAAATGATTTTACACTGTGAAACCGAGGGGCCTCGGCGGGCGGCACCAGATCATTCAAATGCCTGCCATTCCCCCTGCACCCGAAGCTCGCAAGGCTTGAATTTGGATTTGTAATTCATCTTGGGGCTGCCTGCGATCCAGTAGCCGAGGTAGACATAGGGCAGTCCCAATTGAGCGGCCTGTTGAATCTGCCAGAGCACCCCAAAGGTGCCGTAACTGGCGTGCTCATCGGGTTCGTAAAAAGTATAAACCGCCGACAGCCCGTGGTTGAGGACGTCCACGATGCTGACCATTTTGAGCGTCCCCAGGCCCTCCTCGGTTGGCGGGGTCCGGAATTCCACAATGCGTGAATTCACCCTGCTTTGCAGCAAAAACTGGGTGTACTGGTCGACGCTGTCGTGGTCCATGCCACCGCCCAAGTGGCGTGCGCTTTGGTAGCGCAAATACAGTGCGTAATGGGCCGGGTCGAAATGCAAATCGAGCACGCGCACACTCAAATGGCGATGGGCTTGCAAGGCCCGGCGCTGGCTGCGGTCGGGCTTGAATGCGGCCACCTGAACGCGCAAGGGCTGGCAAGCTTGGCAGCCATCGCAGTATGGGCGGTAAGTGAACAGGCCACTGCGGCGAAAGCCTTGGGCCACCAGATCGGAGTACACCTCGTTGTGGATCAGGTGGCTGGGGGTGGCCACCTGTGAGCGGGCAGATCGCTCGGGCAGGTAGCTGCACGCATAGGGTGCAGTGGCATAAAACTGCAGGGCCTGCAGTGGGAGGTCTTTCAGGTGAGTCATTTGAGCGTCTTCAATGACAGCAACGCTGGCCAGTGTAAGTGGTGTTGCGCCCAGTCAATTTGGGCAAGGGTGCGTGCTTGGTGGACGCCTTGCACGAAGTCACTGCGCGGCATCTCCCGGGCCCCCAGCGAGGCCAAGTGGCCGGTGTTTTGCTGACAGTCGATGGCGGTGATGCCATGCCGCAGGCAAACACTGACCAAGCAGGCCAAGGCCATTTTGGAGCCGTCGGTGACGGTGGTGAACATCGATTCACCAAACACCGCATGACCCAAAGCCACAAAGTACAGGCCCGCCACTTGTTCGCCATGCAGCCAAACCTCGCAGCTGTGCGCCAGGCCCAAGCGGTGCAGCTCATCGTAGGCGGTCACCATTTGGGGCACGATCCAGGTGCCTTTTTGGCCGTCGCGTGGCGAGGTGGCGCAGCGCCGGATGACCTGGTGAAAATCCCGGTCGAAACACAATTCAAAGCCGGGTGTCAAAAGCCAGCGTTTGAGGGTTTTGTGCAGGGAGCGGTGAAAGCGGAACGCGCTGGTTTTGAGCACCATGCGCGGGTCGGGGCTCCACCACAGCACGGGTTGGCCCATGCTGAACCAAGGGAAAATGCCCTCGCCATAAGCGGCCACCAAGCGCTGGGCAGACAGATCGTTGCTGGCCGCCAGCAGGCCGGGGGCTGGCGACCCTTGCCCCCAAGCGTGCGAGGCGGGCGGCAAGGGTTCACCCGCCACGATCCAGGGCAGTTCGGGCGCGTCGGCGGGCGGATCGGCTTCGCTTGTCATGGGGCAATTACACATGAAAACCGGGGCACGGGTGCGGCGGGCAGTATGATTTTGAGGATGAACAACATTCCCCCTTCGTGGCTACAGCCTGACTGGCCTGCACCGCCAGGTGTTGGCAGTCTCATGACCAGCCGTAACGAGGGGGTGTCTGCAGGGCCTTGGCGCAGCATGAACTTGGGCGACCACGTTGGCGACCACCTGGCGCATGTGCAAACCAACCGTCAATACCTGGCCAGTGTGATCGGCCGGCAGCCGGTGTTTTGCCAACAAGTGCATGGCTTCGACACGCTGCGCCTGGACCGCTTTACCCCACAGGGCCTGCCCGCTGATGCCTGTTGGACAACGAGCCGCGATGTGGCCTGCACCATCATGGTGGCCGATTGTTTGCCGGTGCTGCTGTGCGACCGATCCGGGCGTTGGGTTGCGGCTGCGCATGCGGGTTGGCGAGGCTTGGCGGGTCAGCAGGGGCAGGGCGTGCTGGAAGTTTTGATGTCCCTTTTGTCGCACGCGGGGGCCGATGTGTCCGATGCGTTGGCTTGGCTGGGGCCGTGCATCGGGCCGCAGGCGTTCGAGGTGGGGGCCGAAGTCAAAGCCGCTTTTGAAAGCGGGCCCGAGCTGTCGAGCGCGCTGTTTGAGCCCTTTGCCAACGGCAAATTCAAGGCGGACTTGGCCGGTTTGGCGCGTCGGCGATTGCAAGCTCTGGGTGTGGCATCTATTTTTGGCAACGACAGCACCGAGGCTTGGTGCACGGTGTCAAGGGCGGATGTCTTCTTTTCCCACCGCCGGGACTGCCGCAGCCTCGGGCAAAGTGGGCGCATGGCCGCTTGCATCTGGTTGGAGCCCTGAGGCGCTCGGGGTGTCTGCAGCTGCCGCTTGCCGGGCTTGCTCTTCGGATTGGCGGATGGCCTTGCGCCGCAACGGGGTGCCCATCAGGTAAACCACCAAGCCCATGGGCAGCAGCCCATAAAACACAAACGTGATGACCGCGCCCAGTACGGTGCCTTGGGTACTAAAGGCTTCAGCCAGGGCCATTAACAAAGTGACATAGAGCCAAGCGATCACGATCAAATACATAAATTTTTGCGCCTTGTAATTTAGGTGACAACAAATTGAAAGATACTGCGTTTACCGGATTCGAAAAAAACGATTTATTCAGGAGACAACACATGAGCGCATCCACGCCAGAATTTTGGGCCCAAATGAGCCAGGGCTTCCAAGAAAACCTCAGCAAAAGCTGGGGTCAGGCGATGCAGCATTTTCAGACCATCGATCTCGGTGGCTTGAAGTCTTCAGCGGATGCGGCTGTGCCGCAGCTCAAATTCTCACCTGAAAAGCTCCAGACCCTGCAAAGCCAGTATTTCAAAGACGCCTCCGAATTGTGGAATCAGGGTTTGCACAGCAGCTTGCAAGTCAAAGACCGGCGCTTCTCGGGCGAAGCCTGGGCCGCCAACCCCATGGCCGCTTTCAACGCTGCAACCTATTTGCTCAATGCCCGCACCCTGATGGGCCTGGCCGACGCGGTCGATGCCGATGAGAAAACCCGCACCCGCATCCGCTTTGCCATCGAGCAATGGGTGGCGGCTGCAGCGCCCAGCAATTTTTTGGCCTTCAATGCCGAGGCACAAAAGAAAGCCATCGATACCCAGGGCGAGAGCATCGCCAAAGGCGTGCAAAACCTGGTGCACGACATGCAGCAAGGCCATGTCTCAATGACCGACGAGAGTCTGTTTGAAGTGGGCAAGAACGTGGCCACCACCGAAGGCGCAGTGGTCTTTGAAAACGAATTTTTCCAGCTGATCGAATACAAGCCGCTCACGGCCAAGGTCTATGAAAAACCGTTTTTGTTGGTGCCGCCTTGCATCAACAAGTTTTACATCCTCGACCTGCAGCCTGAAAATTCGTTGATTCGCTATGCGGTCAGCCAAGGCCACCGCACCTTTGTGGTGAGCTGGCGCAACCCCGATGAGTCTATGGCGCACAAGAGCTGGGACGATTACATCGAGCATGCGGCCATTGAGGCCATCCATACGGTGCAAGCCATCACCGGCGCACCCAAGATCAACGCGCTGGGCTTTTGCGTGGGCGGCACCATCTTGTCCACCGCGCTGGCCGTGCTGGCTGCGCGTGGCGAAAAGCCCGTGGCCAGTGCCACCTTCCTGACCACGCTGATCAACTTCACCGACACCGGCATTCTGGACGTGTTCATTGACGAAAATTTCGTCAAATTCCGTGAGCAGCAAATGGGCCAAGGCGGTTTGCTCAAAGGCCAAGACCTCGCGTCCACCTTCAGCTTTTTGCGTCCGAACGACTTGGTTTGGAACTACGTGGTGGGCAACTACCTCAAGGGCGAGACACCGCCGCCGTTTGACTTGTTGTACTGGAACAGCGACTCGACCAATTTGCCTGGCCCGTTTTACGCCTGGTACCTGCGTAACACTTACTTGGAAAACAACCTGGTCCAACCTGGCAAGGTCACCGTGTGTGGGGAGTCCATTGACCTGGGCAAGGTCGACATGCCCGTCTACATCTATGGCTCGCGCGAAGACCACATCGTGCCCATCGGCGGGGCTTATGCCAGCACGCAAGTGCTGCCAGGCAAAAAGCGCTTTGTGATGGGCGCATCCGGTCACATTGCGGGCGTGATCAACCCGCCTGCAGCCAAAAAGCGCAGCCACTGGCTGAGCGAAGGCACGAAGTTTCCGGCCGATGTGAATGACTGGATCGGGAAAGCCAATGAAGTGCCGGGCAGCTGGTGGACCGACTGGTCGGACTGGCTCAAAGGCCATGCAGGCAAGCAAATTGCCGCGCCAAAGACCTACGGCAAAGCCACCAAATTCAAAGCCATCGAAGCGGCCCCAGGCCGTTACGTCAAAGCCAAAGCCTGATTGATTTTTATTGGAGAGAAAAATGGAAGACATCGTCATCGTTTCAGCCGCTCGCACCGCCGTGGGCAAGTTTGGGGGTTCGCTCGCCAAGACGCCCGCCACCGAGTTGGGCAGCATCGTCATCAAGGCCTTGCTCGAGCGCAGTGGCTTGCCCGCTGATGCCATCGGTGAAGTCATCATGGGCCAGGTGCTGGCCGCAGGCGTGGGCCAAAACCCTGCCCGCCAAGCCATGATGAAAGCCGGTGTGGCCAAGG
>NZ_CALBEX010000488.1 GCF_937889215.1 uncultured Limnohabitans sp. | reverse complement strand
CCGCCAGCAGCTTGCCGTGTACGCCGCCAAAGCCGCCGTTGCTCATGCACAGCAGGTGGTCGCCGGGCTGCACTTGCGCCAGCACCTGCGCAATCACCTCTTCTATGTTGGCACCCACTTGCATCCTGGCCCCCATGGGCCTTAGGGCCGCAGTGGCATCCCAGCCCAGTCCGCCCGAATGGCAAAAGGCCAGATCGGCTTCTTCCAGGCTCCAGGGCAACTGTTCTTTCATGCTGCCCAGCTTCATGGTGTTGCTGCGTGGCTCGAAGATGGCGAGGATGCGGGCTTCACCTACCTGGCGGCGCAGGCCGTTGACGGTGGTGCGGATGGCGGTGGGGTGGTGGGCGAAGTCGTCGTAGACGGTGATGCCATTGACGGTGCCGCGCACTTCCATGCGGCGCTTGACGTTTTCGAAGCTGGCCAGCGCCTGTGCGGCTACGCGCGGGTTCACACCCACATGTTCGGCGGCGGCGATGGTGGCCAAAGCGTTGAGCTGGTTGTGCACGCCGCCAATGGACCACTGCACTTCGGCCACCGTTTTGCCGGCTTGCAAGACTTTGAATTGCGCAGGCTCGCCCTCAGCCACGAAGTCGCTCACGGCGGCGCCAAAACTGCGCACCTCGCTCCAGCAGCCTTGGCCGAGCACACGCGTCAGGCTTTCCTCCAGGCCGTTGACTACCACCCGGCCCGAGCCGGGAACGGTGCGCACGAGGTGGTGGAACTGGCGCTCGATAGCGCTCAGGTTGTCAAAGATGTCAGCGTGGTCGAATTCCAGGTTGTTGAGGATGGCGGTGCGCGGTCGGTAGTGCACAAACTTGCTGCGCTTGTCGAAAAAAGCGGTGTCGTATTCGTCGGCTTCGATGACGAAGTATGGGCCTCCACCGAGCCGCGCCGAGATGCCAAAGTTCAGCGGCACGCCGCCCACCAAAAAGCCGGGGGCGAGTCCGGCTTGTTCCAACACCCAGGCCAGCATCGAGGTGGTGGTGGTTTTGCCATGGGTGCCCGCCACGGCCAGCACATGCTTGCCTTGCAAGACATGTTCCGACAGCCACTGCGGGCCGCTGGTGTAAGGCGCGCCTTCTTCCAAAATGGCTTCCATCAGCGGAAATTTGGGGCTGCCGTCGGGCAGTCGTGCGCGGCTGACCACGTTGCCGATCACGTACACATCGGGCTTCAAGGCCATTTGCTCAGTGCCAAAACCTTCCACCAGATCGATGCCCAAAGCACGCAGTTGGTCGCTCATCGGCGGGTAAACGCCGGCGTCGCAACCGGTGACTTGATGGCCGGCTTCGCGTGCCAGCGCGGCCAAGCCGCCCATGAAGGTGCCACAGATGCCCAGGATGTGTATATGCATGCCCGGATTTTAGGGGGCATCGGCTCGGTCTCGCCTTGGGCGGGTCACAATCGGTGCCCATGAATGACTTTGCCCTTGAAATTGCAGCCACCGCGGCCCGTTTGGTGGTGGAAGAAGGCTTGGCTTTTGGCCCCGCCAAGCACCGCGCCCTCAAAGAGTTGGGCTTGCCCAGCCGTACCGCCTTGCCCACCAACGATGTGGTCGAGGCCGAAGTGCGCGACTACATCGCCGTGTTTTGCGCCGACACGCAGCCTGGTGAGTTGCTGGCTTTTCGCGAATTGGCCAAGGTCTGGATGCAGCGCCTGACTGAATTTCGACCGCACCTGGGCGGCGCGGTCTGGCAGGGCTGGGCCACACGCCTGTGCGATGTGGATTTGGCCTTGTTTTGCGACGACCCCAAATCGGCCGAGATCGCCTTGATCAACCAGAACCAGCGCTACGAAGCGCAAACCGTGCGGGGCCTGCACGGCGCGGATGTGGAGGTGCTGAGCGTGCACAGTTTTTGTGAGGCGTTGAACGAAGATGTGGGGGTGCATCTGCGCATTTACGATCTGGATGATCTGCGCGGTGCCTTGCTGCCCGATGCGCAAGGCCGCTCACCGCGAGGGGATTTGCCCGCTTTGGAGCGCCTGCTGGCGGCATGAAAGACAATTTGCACATGAACAATCAAAGCTCTGGCGCTTCAAGGCGCAATCTGGTGTTAGGGGCGGGTGCGGTGGCGGCTGTGGCGGGCGTGGGGGCGGCATTGTGGCGTTTTGAGCCCCGGGACGTGGCCGATGCGGCGGACCATCCTTTTTGGGCGCAGCAGTTTGAAAGTCCGTCCGGTGAAGTCCTGTCCATGGCGGTATGGAAGGGGCAACCTATGTTGTTGAACTTTTGGGCTACATGGTGTCCGCCCTGTATCGAAGAGTTGCCGATGATCGATACCTTTTGGCGGGAAAACAACCCTAAAGGCCATCAAGTGGTCGCTTTGGCCATTGATCAGCCGAGTGCTGTGCGGCGCTTTCTGTCCAAAACCCCGCTGGGCTTTCCCGTGGGTTTGGCGGGCTTGGAGGGCACAACGCTGGCCAAGTCTTTGGGCAATGCCGCCGGTGGCTTGCCGTTTACGGTGTTTTTCAAAGCAGATGGCAGCATTTGGCGGCAAAAAATGGGGCAATTGACGCGGGATGATCTGAACCAATGGCGTGATGCCAACCTTTGAAGAGGCTCTAGACTCAGAATAGCACTCCCGCGTCAAGCAGGCATGCTCAGGCCAGTGTGTTGCAGGCCTGCGCGGCGCTCAAAATGGCGCATTTCGACGGCGTTGCTTAAATTTGGTGTAAATTCGAACCATTACATGTGCTCAAAGCATCGGAGGATTTATGGATTTACGCAAACTCAAAACACTCATTGACCTGGTGTCCGATTCGAACGTTTCGGAGCTGGAAATCACCGAGGCCGAAGGCAAAGTTCGCATTGTCAAGAGCATGGGTGTGGCCGCGCCGGTGGTGATGCAATCCGCCCCTCCGGCGGCTGCCGCCCCTGCGGTCGCAGCGGCTGTTGCGCCCGTTGAGGCCCCTGTGGTGGCGGCTGCGCCCGTCGGTCATGTGGTCAAGTCGCCCATGGTGGGCACGTTTTACCGATCTTCCAGCCCCGGTTCCGCTCCGTTCATCCAAATCGGCTCGGTGGTCAAAGAAGGCGACACCTTGTGCATCATCGAAGCCATGAAGATCCTCAACGAGATCGAGTCCGACAAGTCCGGCACCGTGACGCAAATCCTCTGCGAAAACGGTCAGGCTGTGGAATACGGTCAGCCTTTGTTCGTTGTCGAATAAAATCACGGGGATTTCATGTTCAAGAAAATCCTGGTCGCCAACCGAGGTGAAATCGCCTTGCGCATCCAACGCGCTTGCCGAGAGTTGGGCGTCAAAGCGGTCATGGTGTACTCCGAAGCCGACCGAGATGCCAAATACGTCAAGCTGGCCGAAGAGGCCGTGTGCATTGGGCCTGCTGCCTCACCTTTGAGTTACCTCAACATGCCCGCCATCATCTCGGCGGCCGAAGTCACCGATGCCGAAGCCATTCACCCTGGCTATGGTTTTTTGAGTGAAAACGCGGACTTCGCTGAGCGGGTCGAGAAAAGTGGTTTCCAGTTCATTGGGCCTACACCCGAATCCATCCGCATCATGGGTGACAAGGTCTCGGCCAAGCAAGCCATGATCCGTGCTGGCGTGCCTTGCGTGCCTGGCTCAGAAGGTGAACTGCCTGACGATCCGGTTCAAATCCGTCGCATTGCCAAGACGGTGGGCTACCCCGTGATCATCAAAGCTGCTGGTGGCGGTGGTGGACGAGGCATGCGGGTGGTGCACACCGAAGCCGCGCTCGTCAATGCTGTGCAAATGACCAAAGCCGAGGCCGGGGCCGCCTTTGGCAATCCTGCGGTCTACATGGAAAAGTTCCTGCAGA
>NZ_CALBEX010000487.1 GCF_937889215.1 uncultured Limnohabitans sp. | reverse complement strand
TCCGTTGGCTCAATGGCCTCACTGCGCCGTCCACCATGCGCCACGCGGATGTGCTCGGCGCAGGGTCGGCGTTACACCGTCTTGCCGCGGTAAATCACCATCGCTGTGCCTTGCGATTGGGTGAAGTTGTTGTAGCCGATCAAGCGGATGTGGTTGTCTGGATTGGCTTGGCGGCAAGCGGCAGCTTCGGCCAAGACCTTGTCCACATCGGTCTCACCGAACATGGGCAGCTTCCACATGTACCAGTAGGAGTCCATCAGGTACTGGGGTTCGGTGTGCTCAATCGCGGGGTTCCAACCTTTTTTGACCAAGTACTCCACTTGCTTGCGGATCTCTGCATCGGTCATGGGCGGCAGGTAAGAAAAAGTCTCGAACTTTCGGCTGGCGGGGTCGGACAGGCGTGAGGTGTAGTCTTGCATGAGTGGCTCCTAACAATAATGGGTTCAATCACTTGTGGGCGATGTCAAGCTTGTCGACGGTGTCGAATTCGAACTTGATTTCTTTCCAGGTTTCCATGGCGATCTTGAGTTCGGGCGAGTGCTTGGCGGCTTCGCTGAGCACGGCTTTGCCCTCTTTCTCAACGGCCACGCCCTCGTTGCGCGCTTTGACGCAGGCCTCGACCGCCACGCGGTTGGCGCAAGCGCCTGCAGCGTTGCCCCAGGGGTGACCCAAGGTGCCACCACCGAACTGCAAACAGGAGTCGTCGCCAAAAATGTTCACCAGCGCGGGCATGTGCCAAACATGGATGCCGCCCGAGGCGACGGGGAACATGCCGGGCATGGAGCCGAAGTCTTGGTCGAAGAAAATGCCGCGGCTGCGGTCTTCCTTGATGAAGCTGTCGCGCATGATGTCGATCCAGCCCAAGGTGGCTTCGCGGTCGCCTTCGAGCTTGCCCACCACGGTGCCCGAGTGCAGGTGGTCACCGCCAGACAGGCGCAGGCACTTGCTGAGCACGCGGAAGTGGATGCCGTGGTGCGGGTTGCGGTCGAGCACCGCGTGCATGGCGCGGTGGATGTGCAGCAGCATGCCGTTGTCGCGGCACCAGTTGGCCAAACTGGTGTTGGCGGTGAAGCCCCCCGTCAAGAAGTCGTGCATGATGATCGGCGCGCCCAGCTCCTTGGCGAATTCGGCCCGCTTGAACATTTCTTCTACCGTGGGCGAGGTCACGTTGAGGTAGTGGCCTTTGCGTTCACCGGTCTCGCGCTCGGCCTTTTGACAGGCTTCCACGACAAATTCAAAACGGTCGCGCCAGCGCATGAAAGGTTGGCTGTTGACGTTCTCGTCGTCCTTGGTCAGGTCCAAGCCCCCGCGCAAGCATTCGTAAACGGCACGGCCGTAGTTTTTGGCCGATAAGCCCAGCTTAGGTTTGATGGTGCAGCCCAGCAAGGGTCGGCCGTATTTGTTGAAGCGGTCGCGCTCGACCTGGATGCCGGCGGGCGGGCCACCACAGGTTTTGACGTAAGCGATCGGGAAGCGCACGTCTTCCAAACGAAGGGCACGCAGCGCTTTGAAGCCGAACACGTTGCCCACCAAGGAGGTCAACACGTTGACGATGGAGCCCTCTTCGAACAGGTCGATGGGGTAGGCCACGAAGGCGTAAAAACAGGTGTCGTCGCCCGGCACGTCCTCAATTCTGTAAGCGCGGCCCTTGTAATGGTCCAGGTCGGTGAGCAAGTCGGTCCACACCGTGGTCCAAGTGCCGGTCGACGATTCAGCGGCCACCGCAGCGGCGACTTCTTCGCGTGGCACGCCAGCTTGTGGGGTGATCTTGAAACAGGCCAAGATGTCGGTGTCCTTGGGCGTGTAGTGGGGTTCCCAGTAGGTGCTGCGGTAATCCTTGACACCGGCGTTGTAGGTTTTGGTGGCCATGCGTTGTGCTCCTCATTTGAAATGGGCGGGTTGGGAAAAACGGGTCTTCCCTTTTGCAAACGCTGCGGCTCGTCATTCCAGCTCAGCGCCTTGATCGATCTGTTTTTGCACATCTGATCAGGGAATGTCTGGACTTTAAAAATCTTAGGCCCTCAGGTAAATTCAATATTAATCACAACTAAATTAAGTTAAACCTGAATGAAGAACGCCACTTTCCGCCAATTGCGCGTGTTCAACGAGGTGGCCCGTCACCTCAGTTTTGTGCGTGCCGCCGAAAACTTGCACCTGACGCCGCCAGCCGTGACCATGCAGGTCAAGGAACTCGAAGGCCATGTGGGCATGCCCTTGTTTGACCGCCGAGGCAAACAGGTCAGCCTGACCACCACAGGCGAGTACATGCTGGTGTACACCCGCAAAATTTTGGCCACGGTGAAAGATGCCGAAGACGCCGCGGCCAGGCTGCAACGCGCCGAAACCGGGGTACTGACCATCGGCTTTGTCAGCACCGCCAAGTACTTCTTGATGCGGATGCTGGCCGAGTTTCGCACCCGCCACCCTGGCGTGGAAGTGCAACTGTCAATTGGCAACCGCGATCAGCTGGTCAAGATGCTGCAAAACAGCGAGGTCGACATCGCCGTCATGGGCCGCCCGCCCAAAGAGCTGCCAACACGGGCTGAACCTTTTGCCGCGCACCCGCATGTGTTTGTCTCAGCCACCGACCACCCGCTGGCGCGGCGCGGCTTGCTCACCGTTGAAGACTTACGCCCTTACGACTTCATTGCCCGTGAAAAAGGCGCGGGCACCCGCGCTGCAATGGAAAAGTTTTTTGAGGACACCCACGTCGAGCCGCACCTGAAAATCGAACTGCACAGCAACGAAATCATCAAGCAGGCCGTGATGGCGGGCCTGGGCCTGGGGTTTTTGTCACTGCACACGATTGGTCTGGAGTTGGAGCAAAACCTGATCACGATGCTTGACGTGCAAGGCGCGCCCGTGGTTCGCGCCTGGAACGTGGTGCACACCCAATCGAAAATGTTGTCGCCGGCGGCCGAGGCCTTTCGCTATTTCATGCTCGAAGAAGGCGAAGCCCATCTGGCCAAACGCTTTGGCCAGCATTGGCCCAAACAGCCCGAGACTCGGTAACTGACCCTCTTTTAGGCCCACCCACGCACCCTGTTCAGCTGCGGCGCTGACGCAATGTGCGGCTGAGCAAGATCACGGGAATCAAGCCCACCAGCACCAGCGCCAGCGAGGGCAGCGCCGCCTCGCCCAAGCGTTCGTCCCGGGCCAACTGGTAGGCCACCACGGCCAAAGTGTCGCTGTTAAAAGGCCGCAACACCAAAGTGGCAGGCAGCTCCTTCATCACGTCCACAAACACCAGCAATGCCGCTGCCACGGTGGTGCGCTGCAACAGTGGCGCGTGAACACGCTGCATCAGGCCCCAGCCGGTCACGCCCAGCATGCGGGCCGAATCGTCGAGGCTCGCAGGAATGCGGGCATAGCCGCTTTGCACCGACTGCAAAGCCACCGCACAAAAACGCACGAGATAGGCCCACACCAGCCCCAATGAGGTGGCCGTGATCCAGGCCCCAGCCGATGAACCCGGCCAAGTTTGTTGAATCCAGCCCACAGGCAAAAGCAAGCCGACCACCACCACCGCGCCGGGAATGGCATAGCCCAAACCCACCAACTGAACGGCCCCTTGGCTGATGCGGTCGGCCCGCGTGCGCACGCGAAAAGCCAGCGCCAGCGCCACGCCGACGGCCAGCACGGCAGTGATCCCACCCAGACGCAAACTGGTCCAGGCCCATTGCCCAAAACGCGCCCAAGGCACCTCGCTCGTTTCACCCCAAAAAGCCCGCAGCAAGATGAGTACTGGCAACACAAAACCCAGCAACACTGGCAAGCCGCACACGCCCCAGGCGAGCCAGCGGTGCATGCCGTGCAGCGCCACCGGTTGGGCCTCGGCAGATCCTTGGCGTGAGCCACGCCCAGGGTTGAAGCGCATGCGCTTTTGGGCGCGTTGCTCCAGTTGCAGCAACACCAGCACCACCACCAACAGCACCGTGGCCAGCTGCGCAGCGGCGATGCGGTTGTCCATAGACAGCCAAGCTTTGTAAATCCCGGCCGTGAACGTCTGGATGCCGAAGTAGCTGGACACGCCAAAATCGGCCAAGGTCTCCATGAGGGCCAGCGCCACACCCGCGGCCACGGCTGGGCGGGCTAGCGGCAGGGCAATCTCGCGGACGCGGCGGGACAACGGTGCCCCCAACAAGCGGGCCGCTTCCATCAGGCCAGAGGCCCGCTCCACCAAGGCGGTGCGGGCCAGCAAATAAACGTACGGGTAAAGCGAGAGTGTGAACACCAAGGCCGCGCCCCAAACGCTGCGCACATCCGGCCACAACCGCTCTTGCAGGCCCAGCAACTCACGCAAAGCCACCTGCAGCGGCCCACTGAACTGCAAAAAATCGGTGTAAGCGTAGGCCACCACATAAGCGGGCATGGCCAAGGGCAGCAGCAGCAGCC
>NZ_CALBEX010000486.1 GCF_937889215.1 uncultured Limnohabitans sp. | reverse complement strand
CCAGGCGGGACAAAGCGATGCCCATTTTTTCCTGGTCAGCTTTGGTCTTTGGCTCAACGGCCTGGCGGATCACCGAGTCAGGGAACACCATGCGCTCGAGCGTGATCACCGCATTGGGATCGCACAAAGTCTCACCCGTGGTCACGTCTTTCAAGCCCACGCAAGCGGCGATGTCGCCCGCACGGATTTCGTCGACTTCTTCACGGTTGTTGGCGTGCATCTGAACGATACGGCCAATGCGCTCTTTCTTGCCGCGCACCGAGTTGAACACGGTGTCGCCTTTTTTCAGAACGCCCGAGTAAACACGCACGAAAGTCAATTGACCCACGAACGGATCGGTCATCAACTTGAATGCCAACGCCGAGAACTTCTCGCCGTCGTCAGCCTTGCGGATGATTTCTTTTTCGTCTTCGTCAAAACCCTTGATGGCTTTCACGTCCAAAGGCGAAGGCATCAGCTCCAACACGGCATCCAGCATGCGCTGTACGCCTTTGTTCTTGAAGGCGGTGCCGCACAACATGGGCTGGATTTCGCTGTTGATGGTGCGAACACGCAGGCCGTGTGTGATTTCTTCTTCGGTCAAGTCGCCTTCTTCAAGGTACTTGTTCATCAGCTCTTCAGAGGCTTCAGCAGCGGCTTCGACCATCTTCTCACGCCACTCTTTGGCCACTTCGACCAAGTCGGCTGGAATCTCTTCGAAGGTGAACTTCATGCCTTGGGAAGCTTCGTCCCAGATGATGGCTTTCATCTTGCGCAGGTCAACCACACCGGTGAAGTTTTCTTCAGCACCGATTGGGATGACGATCGGCACAGGGTTGGCCTTCAGGCGCAACTTCATTTGCTCCACGACTTTGAAGAAGTTGGCACCGGTGCGGTCCATCTTGTTCACAAAAGCCAAACGTGGCACTTTGTATTTGTTCGCCTGACGCCACACGGTTTCAGACTGGGGCTGCACGCCGCCCACAGCGCAGTAAACCATGCAAGCGCCGTCCAGCACGCGCATGGAGCGCTCGACTTCAATGGTGAAGTCCACGTGGCCGGGGGTGTCGATGATGTTGATGCGGTGGTCTTCGAAAGAGCCGTCCATGCCTTTCCAGAAGCAGGTGGTGGCAGCTGAGGTGATCGTGATGCCACGCTCTTGCTCTTGCTCCATCCAGTCCATGGTGGCAGCGCCGTCGTGCACTTCACCAATTTTGTGGTTCACGCCGGTATAAAAAAGAATACGCTCTGTCGTTGTGGTCTTGCCAGCGTCGATGTGCGCCGAAATACCAATGTTGCGATAGCGCTCGATAGGGGTAGTGCGAGCCATAAATTTCTCCAAAGATTAAGTACCAAAGCCCGCCACCCCGAATGGGGCCAGCGGGCTGGCTTCTGACAGTGTGGGGCTTGTTTGTGAAGCCCCTGTGAATCAGAAGCGGAAGTGTGAGAACGCCTTGTTGGCTTCAGCCATGCGGTGAACTTCATCACGCTTTTTCATGGCGCCACCACGGCCTTCGTTGGCCTCGAGCAATTCGTTGGCCAAACGCATGGCCATCGACTTTTCACCGCGCTTGCGGGCGGCTTCTTTGATCCAGCGCATCGACAGGGCCAGGCGACGAACGGGGCGCACTTCAACAGGCACCTGGTAGTTCGCACCACCCACGCGGCGGGATTTCACTTCCACCATGGGTTTGACGTTGTTGATGGCGATGGAGAACAGTTCCACAGGGTCTTTGCCTGTTTTCTTTTCCATGTTTTCGAGGGCACCATAAATGATGCGCTCGGCCACAGCTTTTTTGCCGCCTTCCATGATCACGTTCATGAACTTGGACAACTCGACATTGCCGAACTTGGGATCCGGCAGGATTTCACGTTTAGGGACTTCGCGACGACGTGGCATATTTCACCTCATATTGCTTCAGCTGGTATCTTTTCAGACACCGCGAGGGTTATTCAAAACCACTCACTTACTCAACCCACCTGGACAATTCCAGGCTTCGGGTCACTTCGCTGATTCACCGCGCCACGCGGGAAACAGCACCGAAAAATTTCAACCCCAAAGGGCTTACTTGGCTTTTGGCTTCTTAGCGCCGTACTTGGAGCGAGACTGCTTGCGGTCTTTCACGCCTTGCAAGTCGAGCGAACCGCGCACGATGTGGTAACGCACACCGGGCAAGTCTTTGACACGACCACCGCGCACCAGAACAACAGAGTGTTCCTGCAGGTTGTGGCCTTCACCGCCGATGTAAGAAATGACCTCAAAACCGTTGGTCAAGCGCACTTTGGCAACTTTACGCAAAGCGGAGTTAGGCTTCTTAGGCGTCGTGGTGTACACACGGGTGCACACGCCACGGCGTTGTGGAGAGTTTTGCATCGCAGGGCTTTTGGACTTGATCGTTTCGACCTCGCGCCCCTGACGCACCAATTGATTGATGGTTGGCATTGTTTGTAACGTCCCTAAACGTTGAATTTTGACAAAAGAAACTTCCCCGCCCCAAAAGCGGAAAAGCCCGCCAGTATAACCGCCTGGCGGGCCGTATGGCAAGTTATCCACAATTTGCCGGGGTGGACCGCCGAAAAATCACTTGATCCACAGGCGTACAGCATCCCAAGCGCGGCCCCAAATGCCGGCCTGTTCGACCGGCTCAAGCACCACCAAAGGCACCTCAAACAAGGCCTTGTCACCTTGAAACAGCTTCAGACTGCCCACGGATTGACCTTTGGTGAAGGGCGCAACCAACGGGTCGGGGCGAACCACTTGCGTTTTCAGCTGGGCTGCACTGCCTGCTGGCACGGCCACCACCAAGGGGCGCAAAGCACCGAGTTTGAGCACGGGCGCCTTGCCTTTCCACACCGAGGGGGTGACCACGGCCTGGTTGGCATCGAACAACTTCACCGCATCAAAGGCCGAATAGCCCCAATTGAGCAGCTTTTGGCTCTCGTTGGCGCGTGCATTTTCACTGTCGGCGCCCAACACCACGCTCAACAATCGGCGCGCCCCGACATTGGGAAAGTCTCGCTTGGCAGAGGCCACCAGGCAATAACCTGCGGCCTGGGTGTGGCCAGTCTTGAGGCCGTCCACCGTGGCATCGCGAAACAGCAACAAATTGCGGTTGGTGTCGTTGGCCGCAGGTGTGCCGTCGTAGCGGTATTTTTTGATGGCGTAATAAGGCACATATTCAGGAAAATCCCGCATCAAGCGTGTGGCCAGCACCGCCAAATCGCGGGCCGTGGTGGTGTGGCCCGGCGCGGTGAGGCCTTCGGGATTCTTGTAGCCGGTGCTGTGCATGCCTAAAAAGACGGCTTGGTCGTTCATGCGTTGCACAAACCGCTCGACGCTGCCCGCCACCCCTTCGGCCAAGGCCACCGTGGCGTCATTGCCCGACTGGACAATCATGCCTTTGATCAGGTCCTCCACCGGCACCTTCATGTTCGGGTCGATGAACATGCGCGAGCCCGGCATTTTCCAGGCGCGCTCTGACACGGACAACTTCTGTTGAAGTTCAATTTTGCGGTTTTTCAGGGCGTCAAACACCAAATAAGCCGTCATCAATTTGGTCAGTGACGCAGGCTCTACCGCCATATCGGGGTCTTTGGCGGCCAGCACTTGGTTGGCTGTCACGTCCATCAACAAATAAGCCTTGACCGCCAGCGCGGGCGGTTGTGGCATTTGGGCTTGCGCCCCATAGGCTGCGATCACCAGCAAACCACAGGTCAAATATTTCAAAAATTTGTTCATTCGAATGCTTGTCATTTCGAGTTCCTGCGCGATGCGTGCATTCACACAGTTAGGCCACTGGGCAGGGCAAAAAAAACGGTTTGGACGCCATGGCATGGCCCGTCGTTTTGAAGTCAAGCCTTCAAATGCCGAACCACCAAAGCCTTCAAAAGTGGCAATTGTCCGTGAAAGAAATGCGACACCCCGGGAATTACCGTGATGGGCAAGGATTGCGGCCTGGCCCAGTCCATCACGCTGGCCAGCGGCACCGTGTCGTCCTGTTCACCATGCAACACCAGGCATTGTTGGTGCAGCTCAGGGGCCAGCGGGGCCACCTCAAAACGCGATGTAGCGGTGCCCACCAACACCAATTTTGCTGGCGGCCTGCTGGCGGCCAGCGCCTGCACGACATGGCTGGTCACAAAAGCGCCAAATGAAAAACCAGCCAGCGCCAGCGGCCCATCGGGTGCCACTTGGTTGATGATTTGGCGCATGTCGGTGGCTTCGCCGCGACCTGCGTCGTGACTGCCCGCACTGGCACCCACGCCCCTGAAGTTGAAGCGCACAGCCCGCCAGCCGCTTTGCACAAAAGCGCGTGCCAGTGTCTGCACCACCTTGTTTTCCATGGTGCCGCCAAACAAGGGGTGCGGGTGCGCGATGACGGCCGTTCCAAGCACCGGGCCGTCTTGCGGTGTGTCCAGCAGGGCTTCCAAGTGGCCCACCTCACCTTGCAGGCGCAGCATTTGGGTGGCTTGGTTCATCAGCGACCCAAATGCGCGGGCGTCAGCAAACGCTCAACCACTTGGCCGTTTTTCAGGTGCGACTCCACGATCTCGTCGATGTCGCTCTGATCGACATACGTGTACCAGACGGCTTCGGGATAGACCACAGCCACGGGACCGCCTGAGCAGCGGTCCAGGCATCCGGCTTTGTTCACGCGGACCTCGCCAGGGCCCGCCAAACCCAGCGCCTTCACACGGGCTTTGCAATGGTCAAAAGCCGCTTGTGCATCCTGCTGCGCGCAGCAAGCTTCGTTGTTTTTGCGTTCATTCAGGCAGAAAAAGATGTGCCGTTTGAAGTAAGGAGGGGTCGGTTCAATGCTCATAGCTTGATTTTAGGGCCGCGTTTGCGCTGCGTTGATTCCCCTCGCATGCGAAGGCCCCACCCGGGACAAGCGGTGCACCAAATACACCAGCAAAGCGTAAGGCCACAACCAGCCCAGCCATTGAATCAGGCCATGAAAGCGGATAAATCGGCCTTGCTCCCATGTCTGCAGCGTCATGGCAAAGTAGGCATCGGCCGAGGCCATGTTGAGCAAACTCAGCTGCAACACCAAAGCGGCCAAGGCCAACACCCAACACAGTCGCGGCGACATCAAAGCCAACAGCACTGCCAAGCCCACCGCCCACACCCCGCCCCTGAAAACTTCAGGACTGACCCAAACCCAGGCATGGACTGGGCCGTATGTCAAAGCAGCAGACAGCGCGCTGGCCAGCCACCCCACCGTCAAGCAAACACCCGCAATGGCCCAACGTTGCTCCCTGCGGCGCACCACGCCATAGGCCAATAAACAGGGCAGCAACAATCCCAAGGCAATGCAAACCGTCTCGGTGATGGGCAGCAAAGGCTGCAACTCCACCTCACGCACCGGCCACCACTCCAGCCAAGGCGTGCCTTGCAAGGCCTCGACCCAGGTCAATTCCAATCGTTCGAAAACATGGCCCAAGCCAAATGGCACAGGCGCTGGAAACAGCAATGCCAAAGGCCAAATGGCCAACAAGGCCAATGCGCCGCTGGCCTCTGCCTCAAACCAGCGGTCTTTGAATCGGCTCCAGCGCTCAATCAGCCCCACCCAAGCCAAGCCCTGCGCCACCACAGCACCTGCCCAAGCCCCGAGCACATTCAAGGCCGTGTCCAAATTGGACGGCACACGCACGGGTAGAAACATCTGCAAGGATTCCATCGACAGCGACAGGCCCGCCGCCACCAAACTGGCCATCACGACAGCGGGCCAATCGCGTCGGCTACGGTGCACGGCCAGCGCCAGCAAAAATCCCAGCGGGGCATAGCCCAATACATTGGAAAAAACGTCGAACCCGGTCCAGTAGCGCGGCCAAGGGGCCGTCAAGAATGACCAAGACACAAGGCCTTGAAAGCGCCAGTTGTCAAACGGGTACAAGCTGGCATAAACAATCAGGACCGCATAAATCCAGAACAAAGGCCAGACTGCCGTTTGACGCCGAGTCAGGGTGCCCATGCCGTCTGCCAGACCTTAAAAAGGCTTGACCACCACCAAAATGACCGCCGCCAGCATCAGGATCACCGGCGCCTCGTTGAACCAGCGAAACCAGACATGGCTGCGCTGCATCTGCCCGTTTTCAAACTTGCGCAACATCGCCCCACAACTGTGGTGGTAACCCAACAAGGCCAGCACGATCAGCAGCTTGGCATGCATCCAGCCCTGCCCAGGCCCCATGCCAATGCCGTAATAAAGCCACAGCCACAAGCCCAGCGCCAGCGCGGGCACTGCCAAGATCGTCATGAAACGGTAGAGCTTGCGAGCCATCAGCAGCAAACGCTCACGCTCAGCCACAGAGCCTGGTGGCACCATCGCCAAGTTGACGTAAATGCGGGGCAAGTAAAACAAGCCAGCAAACCAGCTGGCGATGAAGACGATGTGAAGGGCTTTGATCCAGAGCATGCTGACAGTGTAGCCAGAGATATTTAGGCTGGCCGCCTTCATGCAAGCCTGAACCGGCGCGGCACAAAAAAACCCCCGACCTGGGGCCGGGGGTGGGAAGCCTTTTTGCTGTCACACATCAAGGCGCCCGCTCAGGGAGGAAAAGCGGGAGGCAGCAAGCTGCCCGAGGTCGAATTTACCAAATAACAAAACCAACAACAAGTTTGATTTTGTTGTTTAAGTGGTTATTGATGCTTAAGAATCAAACTGTTCTTGTTTGGCCGGCCCGGCAGGGCCACCTGCGCGACAGGGCGCAGGGGCTGCCGTTTGCATCTTGCGGCACTTCAGGCACAATTTTCGACATGAACCCTGTCGCCTCCTTCCCCGCCAACCGCCCACGGCGTCTCCGCCGTGACGAATTCACACGCAACTTGGTGCGCGAGCACCGGGTCACAGCACACGACCTCATTTATCCGGTCTTTGTGCTGGACGGGCAAAACCAGCGCCAGGCCGTGGCCTCCATGCCTGGTGTGGAGCGCCTGAGTTTGGACCTGCTGCTGCCTGTGGCCGAAGACTGCGTCAAGCTCGGCATACCGGTCATGGCGCTGTTTCCCGTGATCGACGCCTCACTGAAAGACCCCACCGGCAGCGAAGCCATGAACCCGGGCGGCCTGGTGCCCCGTGTGGTGCGAGAGCTGAAAAAACGCTTTCCTGAGCTGGGCGTGATGACCGACGTGGCGCTGGACCCCTTCACCAGCCACGGCCAAGATGGCCTGCTGGACGAAACCGGTTACATCCTGAACGACGAAACTACGGCCGTGCTGGTGCAGCAAGCCCTGACGCAAGCCGAAGCCGGCGTCGACATGGTCGCACCCAGCGACATGATGGACGGGCGCATTGGCGCAATCCGCCAAGCGCTCGAGGCGCGTGGCCTGATCCACACCCGCATCATGGCCTACAGCGCCAAGTACGCCAGCGCCTTTTACGGCCCCTTCCGCGACGCGGTCGGCTCGGCCGGCAACTTGGGCAAGAGCAACAAAAAGGTCTACCAGATGGACGCCGGCAACAGCGACGAAGCCCTGCGCGAAGTGGCCATGGACTTGGCCGAGGGTGCCGACATGGTCATGGTCAAGCCCGGCATGCCCTACCTGGACATCGTGCGCCGCGTGAAAGACGAGTTCAAAGTGCCCACTTTCGCCTACCAAGTGTCAGGCGAATACGCCATGCTCAAGGCCGCTGCGCAAAACGGCTGGCTTGACCACGATCTGGTCATGATGGAAAGCTTGCTGGCGTTCAAGCGGGCCGGTGCTGATGGCGTACTGACCTACTTTGCACGCGATGCGGCGCGCTGGATCGCCAGCCATTGAACAACGCACCAGGCCCCGTCCACATCTCCGGTCTCAGGGCCTTTTGCATTCGCGGCAACCAAGCCGTGGCACTGCCTGCGGCATCCGCTGACCCCGCATTGCCACAGGCCTTGCCCGAGCAAGGCTTTCTCTGGTTGGCTTTTTCACGCTCGTATTTTGAACGCCACTTGCCCGCCATCCAAGCCTGCCTGAACCAACTGACTGGGCAAGGCTTGGTCGACCTGCACGTCTCGGACTTGCTCAACGGGCAACTGCCCTCGCGCTACGACTTCACCTCGCATTACGACCTGCTGGTCTTTCGCCGATTGGCCCAGCAGTCCACGGCGGCCGCCTTGCACAACGACGCCGATGCCGCACACGCCCCGAGCAAGCGGCCAGGCCCGCCCATCTTGCTGCGCATTGACACCAATCCCGTCGGCTTTGTGGTGTTGGACCGGGTGCTGCTGAGCGTGCACCCCGACGACTGCGCCGTGCGCGAGGCCTACGCCAGCCGCCTGCTGAACGTCAGCCCCGATGTATCCCCCATCACCGACTCACGCTCAGCCGGGGCACGCGGCATCCCGCTGAGCCCGGCCGACATGATGCTGCGCATCATCAGCCACATGGTGGACGCTTACCTGGTTTTGCGCCGCGAGCTGAGCCGTCAACTTGACCACTGGCAAGCCGAATTGATCCGCCCCAGTGCACGTTTTCGCCGCTGGGACGCCTTGTTGCAAGCACGACTGGCCCTGCACCAACTCGAAGACCTGTGCGACGACCAGCACACGGCCATGCTCAACTGGAACGAAAGTCTGGACGATTGGGTGGTCAAAGATACCCCGGCTGCACTGCGCGAGCATGAGCTGTTGAAGGTGCGCTGCCGGGATGTTTTGGAGCACATCGACCGGGTGGTCAACCACATGCGTCGCCTGGAGCACAACACTGAGACGGCTGTGCAAATGCACTTCAACGCGCAGGGCAACCGCACCAACGACATCATGCGCACCCTGACGGCACTGACCGCGATCTTCTTGCCGCTGAACCTGATTGCCGCCGTGTTTGGCATGAATTTCGAATTCATGCCATGGCTGCACACCGCCAGCGCTTTTGGATGGACGCTGGGGGGTATGGGCGCGATCGCCCTCAGCATGGGCTTGGTGTTTTGGCGCAAGCGCTACTTGGCCCGCTCTGGCGAATAAACCCTCTGTTGGCGCACACCCGAGTTGACATGCCTTTGGCTGTCATGGATAACCGCATGCGCAGGCGGGCCCAACCCGTCCCATTCAGCCCAAATGCTGCTTGAAAAACGCCAACGTGCGCGCCTTCGCCAGCTGAGCCGAAGGCGCATCCCATGAACCGCGCTGGTCGCAGTTGAAGCCATGGTGCGCCGGGTAAGTGAACACCTGCACTTGCGGGTGTGCGTTTTTAAAAGCCTCGACCGAGTCCAGCGGGATCCATTTGTCTTCTTCAGCAAAATGCGCCATGACCGGCACCCGAGCTTGGCGGGCGATTTCGGCATCGGTGGTGACACCGCCTCCGTAATAAGGTGCTGCCGCACTCAAACCAGACAAAGTGCAGGCCGCACGCCAGGTCAGCAAGCCGCCCCAGCAATACCCCACGATGCCGACCTTGCCACCTGAGACCTGCCCGGCGTGGTCAATGGCCGCCTGAATGTCTTGCATCACGCCCGGTGCAGGCAAGGCCTCCGCAGCCGTTTTGTAACCGAAGCCCTCGCCCATGTCGGCATCGGTATAACCCAGCTCCACCCCCGGCTTGACGCGGTGAAATGCGGCTGGGGCCACAGCCAGGTAACCCTCTGCAGCATAGCCATCGACCACAGCGCGAATGTGGCTGTTGACGCCAAAAATCTCCTGAATCACCACCACCGCCCCCTTGGGTGTCCCAACAGGCCGTGCCTCGTAGGCGGGCACTTGGGTGCCATCTGCGCTTTGCAGTTCAATCATCGTTCCCATGTGTTGTCCTTTCAAGTACAAACATCTTCAACGGGCCAGCGCACGCTCGACAAAATCGAGACGGTCCTGGCCCCAAAAAATCTCGCCACCGACCCCATAGCTGGGCGCGCCAAACACCCCTGCATCGATGGCCGCCTGGGTGTAGCTTTCGTAGCGCTCTTGCACCGCCTGGCTGCGCGAGGCCTCCATCCACTGGGCCGGCAGCCCCTGCTCGACGAGCAGCTCGGCCAACACCTGGGTGTCGGCCATGTTGCGCTCTTGCGCCCAGCAAGCCGCCAATATTGCGCCCGCGATCTTCATGGCGGCCAGCGGACCTTGCGCCAGATCGGCGGCAATGATCAGACGAGCCGAATCGTCACCCCCGACGGGGAAATACTTGGGCTTGAGGTTCAAAGGCACATTCAGGTGCTGGCTAAAGCGCTGCAACTCCACCAAGCGGTAAGCCTGTCGCTGCGGCGCACGCTGACCCAAAGGCAAGCCACCCGAGATCGGGAACACCTTGCCCCCCAAGTCAATCGGCATGACGCGCAACGTGGCCCCGGTGCGCTGCGCAATGTCGGCCAAGCGTTGGTGGCCCAAATAAGCCCAGGGGCTTTGCGGTGCGAAGTAATAGTCCACTGTGCGACCCATGCCCACTCCTTGTGTGTTGTGTAATCGTTGAACAATGCAGCGGTTGTAACCGCAACAAACCATTTTTGCAGGAGACGAGCGATGAACAAGGTCTTGTTGGTGACCGGCGGCAGCCGGGGAATTGGGGCCGCCACGGCCCTGCTGGCGGCCAAAGAAGGCTGGTCTGTGGCCGTGAACTACACCGCCAACTCGCTGGCAGCCGACGAAGTGGTGCGCCAGATCCGCGCCTCGGGCGGACAAGCAATGACCGTCCAAGCCGACGTGGCCGACGAAGACCAAGTGCTGCGCATGTTTCAACACATCGACGCCAAAATGGGGCGTCTGTCAGGCTTGGTCAACAACGCCGGCGTGGTCGATGTGGCCGCCCGGGTGCAGGACATGAGCGTGGCCCGCTTGCGGCGCATGTTTGACATCAATGTGATCGGCAGCCTGATCTGCGCACGCGAAGCCGTGCGCCGCATGAGCACACAGCTCGGTGGCGAAGGCGGCAGCATCGTCAACGTGTCCAGCGCTGCAGCCCGCCTGGGCTCACCCAACCAGTATGTTGACTACGCCGCCGCCAAAGGCGCGATCGACGCCTTCACCCTTGGCCTGGCCAAAGAAGTGGCGGGCGACGGCATCCGCGTCAATGCGGTGCGCCCCGGCCTGATCGAAACCGAGATCCACGCCTCAGGCGGCCTGCCCAACCGTGTGAAAGAACTGCAACACCTGGTGCCCGCCCAACGCGGCGGCAC
>NZ_CALBEX010000485.1 GCF_937889215.1 uncultured Limnohabitans sp. | reverse complement strand
CCCGTTAGAAAAGCCTACTTGCTACGCGTCCACCAAGAGCACGAAAGCATTTTCAGCGCCATCCTCAACCAAGATGTCGACGCTGCACGCGCCGCCGCCAGAACCCACCTGTCCAACAGCCGCGAGCGCCTGCGCTTGGGTGAAATCAATACCCAGTAAATCGGAAATACGCAGCGAATCAGGGTAAACCCAAGCCTTAGAAGAGCGGGCAAGTTGTATGATGTCATTCAACAGTCTTATTTTTTAACGACACATGGCCAACACCCTGCACACGCCCACCGTCACCCGCATGCAAGTCATCCCCGTGGCGGGCCACGACGGCATGCTGCTCAACCTGAGTGGTGCACATGGGCCGTTTTTCACGCGCAACATCGTCATCCTGACCGATTCAGCAGGCCGGACCGGCTTGGGCGAGGTGCCCGGTGGCGAAAAAATTCGCCAGACCTTGGAAGACGCACGCCCCCTGATCGAAGGCCAGCCGGTGGGCGACTACAACCGGTTGCTCAATGCCATGCGCCATCAATTTGCCGACCGCGACAGCGGGGGCCGTGGCAACCAGACATTTGACTTGCGCATCACCATCCATGCCGTCACCGCCGTCGAAAGCGCCCTGCTGGACTTGCTGGGCCAACACCTGAATGTGCCCGTTTGCGCATTGCTCGGCCAAGGCCAGCAGCGCACACGGGTTCAAATGCTGGGCTATTTATTTTATGTAGGCGACCGCCACCAGACCGACCTGGCCTACCGCAGCGAACCCGATCAGCCCGACGACTGGCTGCGCTTGCGCCACGAAAAAGCCCTGACCCCTGAGGCGGTGGTGCGGCTGGCCGAGGCCGCTCAGGCACGCTACGGTTTTCAGGACTTCAAGCTCAAAGGTGGCGTGCTGCGCGGGGAAGAAGAAGTCGAAGCCATTGTGGCCTTGCATGAACGCTTTCCACAAGCGCGCATCACATTGGACCCCAATGGTGGCTGGCTACTGAAAGACGCCATACGTTTGCTGCGCGACCACCGCGACACCATGGCGTACGCCGAAGACCCCTGCGGCGCAGAAGGCGTGTTCTCCGGCCGCGAAATCATGGCCGAGTTCCGACGGGCCACTGGCTTGCTCACGGCCACCAACATGGTCGCCACCGACTGGCGCGAGATGGCCCACAGCATCCAGCTGCAGTCGGTCGACATTCCGCTGGCCGATCCGCATTTCTGGACGCTGCAAGGCTCGGTGCGCGTGGCCCAGTTGTGCCAGATGCACGACCTGACTTGGGGCTCACACTCCAACAACCACTTTGACATTTCGCTGGCCATGTTCACGCACTGTGCGGCAGCGGCACCCGGCAAAGTCACGGCAATCGATACCCACTGGATCTGGCAAGACGGGCAGTTCCTGACACAAGCCCCTTTGCAAATTCAGGATGGTTACGTGGACGTACCGGCCAAACCGGGACTCGGCATTGACGCAGACATGGACGCCATCGCGCGTGCACACCAACTGTATCTTCAGCACGGCCTGGGCTCGCGCGACGATGCCATGGCCATGCAGTATCTGATTCCAGGCTGGACATTCAACCCCAAAATGCCCGCCCTGGTGCGATAAAAGCCAACTTGCACGAAACGTTAACCACACACCCCCATCGGATTTGGAGAAACACATGAAATTAGGATTCATTGGCCTGGGCATCATGGGTCAACCCATGGTGGGTCATTTGCTGGCTGCAGGCCACGAACTCTTCGTGCACTCGCGCAGCGGCACACCCCAAGGGCTGACTGCACAAGGGGCCAAAGCTTGCAACTCACCCACCGATGTGGCCCAGCATGCCGACATCATTTTCCTGATGGTGCCCGACACACCGCATGTGCAAGACGTGTTGTTTGGCGCCCAAGGCGTGGCCCAGGGCCTGAGTCCGGGCAAGACCATCGTGGACATGAGTTCCATTTCGCCCATTGCCACCAAAGCCTTCGCCGCCAAGATCAACGAGCTCGGTTGCGATTACCTGGACGCCCCCGTTTCCGGTGGCGAAGTGGGTGCCAAAGCGGCCAGCCTCACCATCATGGTGGGCGGCAGCGAAGCCACATTCAACAAAGTCCACCCTTTGTTTGCCCTGATGGGCAAAAACATCACCCTGATCGGTGACAACGGCAGCGGCCAAACCTGCAAAGTGGCCAACCAGATCGTCGTGGCGCTCAACATCGAGGCCGTGGGCGAAGCCCTGCTGTTTGCGGCCAAGGCCGGAGCCGACCCTGCCAAAGTGCGCCAGGCCCTGATGGGAGGCCTCGCCACCAGCCGCATTTTGGAACTGCATGGCGAGCGCATGATCAAGCGCACATTCAACCCAGGTTTCCGCATTGAGCTGCACCAGAAAGACCTGAACCTGGCGCTCGAGGGTGCCAAAGCCATGGGCCTGAGCCTGCCCAACACGGCCAATGCCCAACAACTGATGAACAGCTGCGTGGCCCACGGCGGCGGTGCTTGGGACCATTCCGGCCTGGTGCGCGCACTCGAAATCGCCGCCAATTTCCAGATCAGCCCCACCCCCACGCCCTCCCCTTAAGGAATCACGCCATGGACATGCCCATCAACCATTTCAAACACGCGATCCAGTCCGGCCAAAAGCAGATTGGCCTGTGGTCGCACCTGTGCAGCAACATCAGCACCGAGATCCTGGCGCACTGCGGCTTTGACTGGCTGCTGCTGGACATGGAGCACTCGCCCAACGACTTGCCCGAAATTTTGGCGCAGTTGCAAGCCATGAAAGGCAGCCCGACCACCGCCATCGTGCGTCCACCGTGGAACGACATGGTGACCTTCAAGCGCTTGCTCGACATCGGCGTGCAAAGCCTGCTGGTGCCTTACATCCAAACCGAGGAAGAAGCCCAATTGGCCGTGTCATACACGCGCTACCCGCCCCACGGCGTGCGAGGCTACGCGGGCGCACCGCGGGCCAGCCACTATGGCCGGGTCAAGGGCTATGCCCATCACAGCAGCGAAGAAATCTGCCTGCTGCTGCAGGTAGAAACCGTGGAAGGCCTGAAAAACATCGAAGCCATCGCCAACGTGGACGGCGTGGACGGCGTGTTCATCGGCCCCGGTGACTTGTCGGCCGCTTTAGGCCACTTGGGTAACCCCAAGCACCCGGATGTTCTGAAAGTCATTGACGAGTCCATTGCCCGCATCCGCGCTTGCGGCAAAGCCGCCGGCATCCTCACAGGCGACGAGGCCCTGGCCAAACACTATGTTGAGCAAGGCTGTCTGTTTGTGGCCGTGGGCGCTGACCAAAACGTGTTGCGCGACAGCGCCACCGCACTGGCGGGTCGTTTCAAATCCTGAATTTCAAAAAACATATGCTCAAAACACCGGCCTCCCCCATTCGTTTTCCGCGCCTGCTCCTCACGGGTGCGGGCGGCAACCTGGGCAAAGAGCTCCGCCCTCGCCTGAAAGCCTATTGCGATGTGCTGCGCGTGAGCCACAGGCGTGAACTCGACCCAGCCGGTACGGGCGAAGAGGTGCAACTCGCATCGCTCGAAGACAAAGACCAAATGATGGCCTTGCTCCAAGGCGTGAACGCGGTGGTGCACATGGGCGGGGTGTCCACCGAACAGCCCTGGGAGCCCATCTTGGCGGGCAACATTGTGGGCATGGTCAACCTGTATGAGGCCGCCCGCCTGCAAGGGGTCAAGCGCATCGTGTTTGCCAGCTCCAACCACGTCACCGGCTTTTACCGCCAAGACGAGGTGGTGAACACCCGCATGCCGCCCAAGCCCGATGGTTTTTATGGCCTGTCCAAAGCCTTTGGCGAAGACCTGGCCCAACTGTATTGGGACCGCTGGGGCATCGAGACGGTGAGCCTGCGCATTGGCTCTTCTTATGCAGAACCGAAAGACCGTCGCATGCTGGCCACTTGGTTGAGTTTTGACGACTTGGAGCGCTTGGTCGTGTCGGCACTGACAGCCCCGATCGTGGGCCACGCCATCATTTACGGCATGTCAGACAACCAAACCACCTGGTGGGACAACACCCACGCCAAGCACATCGGCTACCGGCCTCTGGACTCCTCAGACGTCTTTCGCACCGCTGTCGAGGCGCGCCAGCAGACCATCGATGCGCAAGACCCGGCAGCGATTTACCAAGGCGGCGCCTTCGTCAAAGCCTCCCCACACGGTTAACAACGCAACCGAACGCCCCTGCGTTGGGGTGTCCCCAAGGACCGCCCACAATAAATTTCAAACAGGCTGTCTCAAGTTTCACAGCCCGAAGCCTGCCGGGCGGCTAGGATGCGCGTTGTATTAAAAACTGACATCCCTTCGGAGACTGCCCCATGCCCGTGATCACCAACATCGAAGACCTGCGCGTTCTGGCTGAAAAGCGCGTGCCGCGCATGTTCTACGACTACGCCGACAGCGGCTCGTGGACCGAGGGCACCTACCGCGCCAACGAGACGGACTTCCACAAAATCAAGCTGCGCCAGCGCGTAGCGGTGAACATGGAAAACCGCACCACCGCCACACAAATGGTGGGCATCGACACCAAAATGCCCGTTTGTATTGCCCCGGTGGGCCTCACGGGCATGCAGCACGCCGACGGCGAAATGCACGCCGCCATGGCGGCCAAGAAATTCGGCATCCCCTTCACGTTGTCGACCATGAGCATCTGCTCCATCGAAGACATCGCGGCCCACACGCAAGCACCGTTTTGGTTTCAGCTTTACATGATGCGCGACCGCGAGGCCATGGCCCGCATGATCGACCGCTGCAAAGCCGCCAACGTGAGCGCCATGGTGCTCACACTCGACTTGCAGGTGATCGGCCAGCGCCACAAAGACCTGAAAAACGGCCTCACCGCCCCACCCCGCCCGACTATTGCCAACATCATCAACCTGATGACCAAGCCGCGTTGGTGCTTAGGCATGGCCGGCACCAAACGCCACACCTTTGGCAACCTGGTGGGCCACGTCAAAGCCGTGACCAACATGAAGTCGCTGGCCTCGTGGACCAACGAACAGTTTGACCCGACCCTCAACTGGGAAGACATCGCCTGGGTCAAAAAGCAATGGGGCGGCAAGCTGATCTTGAAGGGCATCATGGACGTGGAAGACGCCAAGCTGGCCGTGGCCAGTGGTGCCGACGCGATTGTGGTGAGCAACCACGGCGGCCGCCAGCTTGACGGCGCACAAAGCAGCATCGAAGCCCTGCCCGCCATCGTCGCTGCCGTGGGCGACCAAATCGAAGTCTGGATGGACGGCGGCATTCGCAGTGGCCAAGACGTTTTGAAAGCCTGGGCCTTGGGTGCCAAAGGCGTGATGATTGGCCGCGCCATGGTCTACGGCCTGGGCGCCATGGGCGAAGAAGGCGTGACCAAAGCCCTGCAAATCATCCACAAAGAGCTGGATGTGACCATGGCCTTTTGCGGCCACACCAACATCCAGAACGTAGACGCCAACATCCTGCTGCCGGGCACATTCCCGACTGCATAAAAAGCAGCGCTCAGGCCTGTGGGTGCGCGCAACAGGCCTCGGGCGCACGCTATGCTTCTGGGGTGACCCAACCCACCCCCGCCACCCCACTGCTCAGGCGCATTGCCCACCTCGACATGGACGCGTTTTACGCGTCTTGTGAGCTGCTGCGCTACCCGCAGCTCAAGGGCATGCCCGTGGTCATTGGCGGCGGCAGGCGCAAAGAAGACGACCTGCTGGGCAAGCTGCAAGCGGCCTACCCCGAAGGCGAGTGGACCGAAGACACCTTTGCCGAACGGCTGGACCGCATTCCGGTGGACTTCTTCCCGCGCTTGAATGGCTACACCGGGCGCGGCGTCATCACCACCGCCACCTATGCGGCCCGGCAGTTTGGCGTGGGCTCGGCCATGGGCCTGATGAAAGCTGCCAAGCTTTGCCCGCAGGCCATCATGCTGCCGGTAGATTTTGAGCGTTACCGCTACTTCTCGCGCACCTTCAAAAGCATCATCCTCGACATTGCGCCCGTCATGCAGGACCGAGGAGTGGACGAGGTCTACATCGACTTCACCGACGTACCAGGCGGCCAGCGCGAAGGCGGGCGCGTGTTGGCGCGCTTGATTCAGAAAAGCATTTTTGAGGCCACGGGCCTGACCTGCTCGATTGGCGTGGCGCCCAACAAACTGATCGCCAAGATGGCCAGCGAGTTCAACAAGCCCAACGGCATCTCCATTGTTCATGAGGCCGACCTGCAAACCCTGATCTGGCCGCTGGCCTGCCGCAAGATCAACGGCGTCGGCCCCAAGGCCGATGAAAAGCTCAAGGGCTTTGGCATACACACCATTGGCGAGCTGGCGGCCAGCGAGCCGCAGTGGCTGGTGGAAAACTTTGGCAAAAGCTACGGCGCTTGGCTGCACGAAGCCGCCTGGGGCCGCGACGACCGCCCGCTGGAAACCGAGAGCGAGCCCGTCAGCATGAGCCGCGAAACCACCTTTGAGCGCGACCTGCACGCCGTGCGCGACCGAGCCGAACTGGGTGCTGTCTTCACCCGCCTGTGCGAGCAAGTGGCGGCCGACTTGCAGCGCAAAGGCTACGAAGGCAAGACCATCGGCATCAAGCTGCGGTATGACAACTTTCAGGCCGTGACGCGTGACCAGACCCTGACCGAATACACCGCCGAGGCCAAACACATCCGCCAAGTGGCGGGGCAATGCCTCAAGCGGGTGGACCTGTCACGCCGCATACGGCTGCTGGGGGTGCGGGTGGGCTCGCTGGTCAAAGCGGGGGCAAGAGCCACCCTCGACAACCACCCCATGGCCGCAGAAGAGACAGAGCACGGACCTCAAACGCTGCTGTTCACTGACGACTGAGCGTCAAAGCACACCTCAGTGGCTGTGCAGTTTCTCTTGCAGCCACACCTTGATGAGTGACTGGTAGGGCACATCGCGGGCATTGGCCGCCACCTTGATGCTGTCAAGCAAATGCTGGGGCAATCGAAGCGAAATCGTCTTGGTGGTGGGTTTCAAGTTGGGCAACTTGACCTTTTTCGCTTTTGTCCAGTCCACATGCACCGTGGAGTCGTGCCCGTTTGGTTCAGATTCCCAATAGGCGCGCTCCTGTGCCTCTGTTTTGAATTTAGGAATCGGTTCTTTAGCTGTCTGCTTGCTCATAAACACTGCGCTCCTTTCTGTGCATGTCCCGCGCTGAAATCACGCGAATCAATTCGCCCGATCGTCGCAAAGTGAAGGTGATGTGCAATCGTCGCCCTTCATCCGTTGCACCCAGCGCATGAAGCCGCGCCTCACTTTGGCTGTGCGCAACGTCGTCCAATAAAAGCAAGGGCGAATTAAAGAAAACCTGCTCGGCCTCCGCCATGGAGACCCCATGTTTTTCATTCTTCCGCTCATTGCCCGCATCCCATTCAAAGCCGACGATGGTTGAAAGATCAATCATGTTTTGTATATTACTATCATTTACAAGAATTAGCCATCCAAGTCGAATTAGGTCAAAACCGGGACACACCAACTCCAAACAAACGGCTACATTTTCTTGAATAGGAGCGCTCCATGAACATATTGAACTGTTTTTCCCTGACGACTGAAAATCACATCGCCCACCTGGTGCTCAACCGCCCCGAGGCGATG
>NZ_CALBEX010000484.1 GCF_937889215.1 uncultured Limnohabitans sp. | reverse complement strand
CTGACCAAAATCTCCGAAGTACTTCAAGCCAACCGCGATGCTTACTATGAGATCGCCACCGCCAACAGCGGCACCGTAGCCAAGGATTCGGGCGTGGACATCGACGGTGCCTTCTTCACCCTGGGCTACTACGCCAAGCAAGGTGCGGCCTTGGGCGATGCCACGCTGCTGCTCGACGGCCAGCGCATCCGCATGGCCAAGGACCCAGCCTTCCAGACCCAGCACATCCAAGTGCCCACACGCGGCGTAGCGCTGTTCATCAACGCCTTCAACTTCCCCAGCTGGGGCTTGTGGGAAAAAGCCGCCCCGGCCCTGCTGTCGGGCGTGCCGGTCATCATCAAGCCCGCCACAGCAACGGCGTGGCTGACCCAGCGCATGGTCAAAGACGTGGTCGATGCAGGCGTGTTGCCCGTGGGCACTTTGTCAGTCGTTTGTGGCTCGTCCGCAGGCCTGATGGATCAGCTGCAAGCTTTTGACGTGGTCAGCTTCACCGGCTCGGCCGAAACCGGCAAGATCATCCGCAGCCACCGCGCTGTGACGGAACTGTCGGTGCGCTGCAACATCGAAGCCGACAGCCTGAACTCGGCCCTCCTCTCGCCAGCCGCGACCACAGACAGCGAAGCCTTCAAGCTGCTGGTGGCCGAAGTCGCCCGCGAGATGACCGTCAAATCGGGCCAGAAGTGCACCGCGATCCGCCGCATCTTTGTGCCCCGTGCTTTGTATGCCGCCGCGGCCGAAGCCATTGGCGCAAAACTGGCCAAAATCACCGTGGGCAACCCACGCAACGAGACGGTGCGCATGGGCGCGCTGGTGAGCCAAGAACAAAAAGCCAGTGTGCTGGCAGGCTTGGCCCAGCTCAAGACCGAAGCCACCGTGCTGTTTGACGGCAACGCCGCTGGTCTGGTCGATGCCAACGCCAACAGCGCTTGCATGGCCCCGGTGCTGCTGGGCACCGAGTCGCCCATGACGGCCAAGGTGCTGCACGCGGTCGAAGTGTTTGGGCCCGTGTCCACCCTGATGCCTTATGACAGCATCGAAGAGGCTTACGCCATGATCCGCCGCGGCGAAGGCTCGCTGGTGTGCTCGGTCTACAGCGAAGACCCGGCCTTCACCGCCCAAGCCTCGGTTGAGTTGGCCAGCAGCCACGGCCGGGTGCATGCCATCTCGCCCGACGTAGCAGCCCTGCACAGCGGCCACGGCAACGTCATGCCCATGAGCTTGCACGGCGGCCCCGGCCGCGCCGGAGGCGGGGAAGAGCTGGGCGGTCTGCGGGCGCTCAATTTTTACCACCGCCGCTCAGCGGTGCAAGGCAGTGCTTTGGCACTCGACCAACTGGCCGCACAAGGGGCTACGCTGCCCCTGTGAACCTGCTCAGATGGCATCCTAAAAACCCCCTATTGCCAGAACACAAAATACAGACAACATGACGGATACCCGAGGAGACACAACATGACACGCACCGTGAACGCCCCCAGCACCGACTTCAACTTTGCCCAGCACCTGATCGCCACCAACGCAGGGCGCGCATCCAAAACCGCGTTGATCGACGATGTGGGCACATTGACCTATGGCGAGCTGACCGAGCAGATCCGACGCTTTGCCAGCGGTCTGCAGGCCATGGGCCTCAAACACGAAGAGCGCGTGCTCTTGCTCATGCAAGACAGCAGCGACTGGGTGGTGGCATTTTTAGGCTCGCTGTATGCAGGCGTGGTGCCGGTGGCTGTAAACACTTTGCTGACGCCAGAAGACTATGCCTTCATGCTGGGCAACAGCCGTGCGCAAGCGGCGCTGGTCTCGGGGGCCTTGCTGCCCACGCTGCAAGCGGCCATGGGTCTGGTCAAGACCGAGGTCAGCCAAGTCGTAGTCTCGCGCCCGACAAGCGCTTTGACACCGGGCCAGATCCACATGGCCGACTTTGTGGCGCAAAACGACCCGGTGCTGCCGGCCCAGACGCTGGCCGACGAACCCGCCTTCTGGTTGTATTCCTCAGGCTCCACGGGCAAACCCAAGGGCACCGTGCACAGCCAAGCCAACCTCTACTGGACCGCTGAGCTGTATGGCCAAGCTGTGCTCGAACTGCGCGAGAGCGACACCGTGTTTTCGGCGGCCAAACTGTTCTTTGCCTACGGACTGGGTAACGCCCTCACTTTCCCTTTGAGCGCGGGTGCCACCGTGGTGCTGATGGCTGAGCGACCAACGCCCCAAGCCACTTTCAAGCGCTTGGTAGACCACCAGCCCACTGTTTTTTATGGTGCACCCACTGGCTATGGCGGCATGTTGGCCAGCCCCGATCTGCCAGCAAAAACCCAAGTGGCCTTGCGCCTGTGCTCTTCAGCAGGTGAGGCCTTGCCGCGTGACATTGCCGAGCGCTGGAGTCGCCATTTCGGCTGCGAGGTGATTGACGGCATCGGCTCCACCGAAATGCTGCACGTCTTTTTGTCGAACCGCCCCGGCGATGTACTCTATGGGACCACCGGCAAAGCCGTACCAGGCTACGAAGTTCAACTGCGGGGCGAGGACGGCAGCGTGATCACCGCACCCGATGAGATCGGCGACCTCTACATCCAAGGCCCCAGCGCTGCGCTCATGTATTGGAACAACCGCGAAAAAACCCGCGACACCTTTCAAGGGGTGTGGACCAAGAGCGGCGACAAGTACACGCGTGATGTCGATGGTTACTACACCTATGCCGGGCGCAACGACGACATGCTCAAAGTCAGCGGCATCTACGTCTCGCCGTTTGAGGTGGAGTCCACCTTGGTGCAACACCCGGCCATTTTGGAAGCAGCGGTGATCGGCAAACAAGACACCGATGGCTTGACGAAAACCAAGGCCTTCATCGTGCTCAAAGCGGGTCAAAACCTGACGCCAGACGAGGTCAAAGCCTTTGTCAAAGAGCGGCTGGCCCCCTTCAAGTACCCTCGCTTCATCGAGTTTGTGGCCGAACTGCCCAAAACCGCTACGGGCAAGATCCAGCGTTTTCGCTTGCGCGATCTGGAAAGCTCAGCCCGCTGAGTCACACGCTGCCCTCACTGGCTGACACCACGCAGCACCTGCTGACATGCCAACAGCAGGAACTGACAGGCACTGGCAGGCGCTGGTTTATGGGTCACTTTTAAGCTGGCGGGACATCGGCATCAGGCGTGTGCAGCACGCGCTCAATCTCTTTTTGCAAAGCCGCTTGGGACATGGGTTTGGACACATACCCATCGGCGCCCGCACTTAAAAATCGCTCACGATCCCCGGTCATGGCGTGGGCCGTGACCATCAGGACGCGGGTTCTGCGGCCCTGCTCTGATTCACGCTCACGCAACAATTTGAGCGCCGTGATGCCATCCATGACCGGCATCATCACATCCATCAAGACCACATCGAACCGGTCATTTTCGAGCGCATCGAGCGCCTGCAAACCGTCACTCGCTGAGACGTAGCGGTAACCCATTCGTTGGAGCATGATTTCAGCCATCTTGCGGTTGATGTCGTGGTCCTCCACCAACAAAACAGAGATGGGTTTTTGATACACGGGTGTGCGGTTTTCTCCCTCTGAGCCGGCCTGCGCAAAGGGCTCTGAACGATCATCCTCTGCGGCTTTTTCAACAGGCAATGTCACCGTAAAACAGGCCCCAAGATCAGGCTGACCGTTGGCCGTGATTTCACCGCCCATCAAATGCACCAAGCGCCGCGTGATGGCCAGCCCCAAGCCTGTGCCACCAAAGGAACGCGTCACCGAGCCATCGCCCTGGGTAAATGGACTGAACAAGGATGCGGTCTTGGTTGGATCAAACCCAATACCGGTGTCGGTGATGCTGATGCGCAAAACACAATGCCCATCGCTTTGACCCGGCAAGGCTTGTGCGGCCACCGTGATCGCGCCCACTTCAGTGAACTTGATGGCATTGCCAATCAGGTTGGTCAAGACCTGTCGCATGCGCACCGGATCCATCCAGGCCCACTCGGGCACGGCCGATGCAATATCGACTTGCAGATCGATGTCTTTGACCCGCGCCAGCTGCTCCAATGATCGGCTGGTGTCTCGGATCAACTGGGCTGGACTGACCTTGGTCAACTCCAGCTCCAAGGCTTTGGCTTCAATTTTTGAGAAGTCAAGAATTTGGTTGATGATGTGCAACAAATGGTTGGCCGAATCCCGCGCCAGCGTCAGGTATTCCTTCTGGACCGTTCTGTCTTCGGTGTCCATGGCCAGCTCGGTCATACCCACAATGCCGTTCATGGGCGTGCGAATCTCGTGACTCATGTTGGCCAAAAATTCACCACGCATCAGGTTGTCTTTTTCTGCCTTTTCCTTTGCATCGATGAGCATCTTTTGCGCGTTTTCGAAGGCGGTAAAATCCTCCATCACGCCCACAAAATACGCCTCGTCGTCGACCCGCATCTCGCTTGCGGTCAGTCTCAAAGAGAACAGTTGCCCGCCTTTGCGTTGACCACGCAGCACATGGGGCTGCTGGTTGAACTTCTTTTCACCCACATCCCGCAAAGCGTGCATGTCATCCTCACGCGGCTGTGCCCCATCGGGCAGCATGAGCATGTCCACCTTCTGGCCTTTGATCTCGCCCAGGGTATAGCCAAAGATCGCCTCGGTTGCGGCGTTGCATTGGACGATCAGACCCTGTGCATCGGTCACCACAATGGCCTCAGGCACCGACTTGAAAATGCTTTGCAGCTTGCTCTCACTCAGTCGCATTTGCCGTTCAATTTGCTTGCGCTCTTGAATTTCGTCGCTCAACTGCTGAATCGCCTCTTGCCGCTGGGCAGAAAGCTCACGCGCCGTGATCAAGGCCTGACGGAATCGACGCACCGTCAACCACACCAGCAACAAGCCCGAAAACAAAACAGCCAAAAGCACCACAAACGTCCGGTTGAGGATGCTGGTGCTGGTGATTTGCCATTGCGAGACCGGCAACACCACCTCCAGGGCACCCCTCACATCCCCGGTCTTCCAATCGGTTCGAGGGGAGCTGGGGTAACTGTTGTGACAAGCCACGCAGCGCAACGTCATGCGGTCGGCCTGCGCGTAGCGCAGCACCCGCTCACCATTCATCATCTCCTCGCGCACAAAGGGCACGTCCGGGTTCTGCTTCAGGTGTTGCAAGGCGTCCCGCTGAAAGTCATCGAGCTTGCGCTCTTGCACGCGCCAAGGAAAAGGCTGTTCGCTGTAAAGCCGGACCTGGGTGCCGCCATCCACTTTGGACAGGTAATGCCCCAAATCCAGCATCAAAGTGGCCGGCAAGGGCAACGCGTTTTTCCGGTTCTTGTAGTCATGCGTGACATGCACCCCCGACTCCATCGCGCGCGGCACCAGTTCATCGGTGTAAAAATTCCGAAATTGGGTCAGGCTGACCGCGTGGGCCTGCGCACTTTCTGTGGCGTACTGCCGGACCATGCGCTCGCTGGACTGGTAGGTGTACTGCACGATCCAGAGGCTGATGCCCAGCAGCACCGCACCCAACCACCACAGGGGCCAGCGTTGAAGCGTTTGACGAATCCAGAAAATAGGTAAAAGGAGATATTTCACTTTGCGCCTTTGATGCAAAGTGCATGATATCAACGAATACCTTATGCTTATAAATTCATCTTAAAAGTTCTTGAAGTGCGCCCGGGATCTTGCTTGCCCCCGGGGCTTGCGCCTCAGGTGTCTTTGCTGACCTTGATGGTGGGGAACTTGCTCGAAAAGTCCTTGGCCTTGGCCGCGATCTTGACCGCCACTTGGCGGGCCACGGCCTTGTAGATTTGGGCCACTTCGCCATCGGGGTCGGAGACCACCGTGGGTTTGCCGTTGTCGGCTTGCAAACGAATTTGCATGTCCAGCGGCAAGGCGCCCAGGTAATCCATGCCGTATTCAGCGGCCATTTTTTTGCCCCCGTCGGCGCCAAAAATGTGCTCGACATGGCCACAGTTGGTGCACACATGCACAGCCATGTTTTCGACCAGGCCCAAAATCGGCACACCGACTTTTTCGAACATCTTCACGCCTTTTTTGGCGTCTAAAAGGGCAATGTCCTGCGGCGTGGTCACGATCACCGCGCCCGTCATAGGCACGCGCTGGGAAAGCGTCAGCTGGATGTCCCCGGTGCCGGGCGGCATGTCGACGATCAAATAATCAAGCTCTTTCCAGTTGGTCTGGCGCAACAACTGCTCCAGCGCTTGGGTCGCCATGGGGCCACGCCAAATCATGGCCTCATCCTGACTCACCAAGAAACCAATCGACATGACCTGCACGCCGTAGTTCTCCATGGGCTCCATGGTCTGGCCATCTTCGCTTTCAGGACGGCCTTCAATGCCCATCATCATGGGCTGGCTGGGGCCGTAAATGTCCGCGTCGAGCAAGCCCACTTTGGCCCCCTCAGCCGCCAGCGCCAGCGCCAGGTTGACGGCGGTGGTGCTCTTGCCCACGCCGCCCTTGCCCGAGGCCACAGCCACGATGTTTTTCACCTGCGGCAGCAGGGCCACGCCACGCTGAGCCGCATGGGCGGTGATCTTGCTGGTCACGTTGGCCGACACATTGGCCACGCCCGCCACGCCTTTAGCGGCGGCAATCAAAGCCTGGCGAATCCCAGGAATCTGGCTTTTGGCGGGGTAGCCCAGCTCCACGTCAAAGGACACATCGCCGCCTTCAACTTGCAGGTTCTTCAGGGTTTTGGTGGAGACGAAATCTTTGCCCGTGTTCGGGTCAATGACGGTTTGCAGGGCAGACAAGACATCCTGTTCAGATGAAGACATGAAATTCAACCTTTAAATTGTTCCCCCAAGTCTATCGCGATGACCGATAGATAAATGCATCACCCCTCAAGTCCATGCATTCAGAACGGCATTTATTGAGTATTTTGGTGTTAAATTAATAATTTTTACCTTAGGAGACATCATGAAATTTTCCCCCATTCAAAAACGCATGGCTTTGGTCTTGAGTGGCCTTATGGCGGCCACCTTGGTGGCCTGCGGTGGTGGGTCTGGCGCAGGCCCGAATGTGAAAACAGGCTATTTCATTGACTCTGCTGTTGAAGGTTTGCGTTACCAAAGTGGCTCGCAAAGTGGCTACACAGACAGCAATGGCACTTTTCGATACGAAGAGGGGCAACCTGTCACCTTCAGCATTGGCAAGCTGGAGCTGGGGAGTCTCGTCGTCAAAAACAGCCGGGTTTTTCCTGTGGATTTGATCGACGGCGCTGCGGATGAAAGCCACCCCACAGTCAGTTTGATGGCGCAGATTTTGCAGACACTGGACAGCGATGGCGACCCATCCAATGGCATCACCATCAGTGACCGCACACGGACCGGGCTCGGGCAAGTCATTGAGCTGGCAAGCACCGATCTGGCCGCCGCAGCCGACGCCTTAGTCCAACTGCTGAGCAGCAGCAACAGCTTGGGTCTGCCTGTCAGTGCTCTGGTGTCGGCCACCGATGCCAAGACGCATTTACAAAACAACCTGGTCAAAGAATATGCAGGCACTTGGACAGGCTCTTTTTCGGGGGACGACAGCGGGGATTGCAGCATCGACATCAGCGACTCCGGAAGCATCACAGGCAAATGCCGCAGCCAACAATTGAATGCCGAGTTCCCCCTACTCGGGCAAGTCAGCAGTTCAGGCGAATCTGCTGCTGGTGATGCCACTACGGGTGCAGCATTTGGCGGAACCTATTCACGCAGCGGCGAGGTCTCAGGAACTTGGAAGAACGAAACTTACAATAATACAAATGGGTCTGACTATGCAGGTACTTGGCGCCTGAAAAAGAATTGATGTGCCCACAGGCAGACGGCCCCATTGCGGGACGGTCTGCCCGCAGGTTGTTGCGGGAACTAGAATTGGTGTTTACCCAACAGCCTTCCGAATCCATGTCTCAGCGCCAGCTCTTCGTCACCACCGCCCTGCCCTACGCCAACGGCAACTTCCACATCGGCCACATCATGGAATACATCCAGGCCGACATCTGGGTTCGGTTCCAGCGCATGCAGGGCAGTGAGGTGAATTTTGTGGGCGCGGACGACACCCACGGCGCGCCGATCATGATCGCGGCCGAAAAAGCGGGCAAGACGCCCCAGCAGTTCGTGGCCGACATCGCGGCCGGCCGCAAGCCTTATCTGGACGGCTTTCACATTGCTTTTGACAACTGGCACAGCACCGACGCGCCCGAGAACCACGAGCTGGCCCGCCAGATTTACCGCGACCTGCGCGACATTTCGGCTGCGGATGGTGGCTCGCTGATCGAGGTGCGCTCGGTCGAGCAGTTCTTTGACCCGCAAAAGAACATGTTCTTGCCAGACCGTTTCATCAAAGGCGAGTGCCCCAAGTGCCACGCCAAAGACCAGTATGGCGACAACTGCGAAGTGTGTGGCGCGGTCTACGCCCCCACCGACCTGATCAACCCCTTCTCGGCCCTGTCCGGTGCCAAGCCCGAACTCAAAACCTCGGAACACTTTTTCTTCAAATTGTCCGACCCGCGCTGCGTGGAGTTCCTTAGCCAGTGGACACAAGACGGCAAGTTGCAACCCGAAGTGGCCAATAAGGTCAAAGAGTGGTTTTCTGTGCGCACCAACCACGACGGCACGACCAGCGAAGGCTTGGGCGACTGGGACATCTCGCGAGACGCGCCTTACTTTGGCATCGAGATCCCCGACGCTCCGAGCAAGTACTTTTATGTCTGGCTCGACGCGCCTGTGGGCTACCTGGCGTCGCTCAAGAACCTGCTGGACAAGCGCGGCGAAGATTACAACGCCTACATGGCCAACCCGAATCTGGAGCAGATCCACTTCATCGGCAAAGACATCGTGACCTTCCACACGCTGTTTTGGCCCGCCATGCTGCACTTTTCGGGGCGCAAGACGCCCAACAAGGTCAACGTGCACGGCTTCCTGACAGTGAACAACGGCGAGAAGATGAGCAAGAGCCGTGGCACGGGCCTGGACCCGCTCAAGTATTTGAGCCTGGGCATGAACCCGGAGTGGCTGCGTTACTACCTCGCGGCCAAGCTATCAGCCCGCAACGAGGACATCGACTTCAACGCCGAAGACTTCATGGCGCGGGTCAATTCTGACCTGATTGGCAAGTTCATCAACATTGCCTCGCGCTCGGCGGGTTTCATTGCCAAACGATTTGACGGGAAACTGGGCACTGTGAGCGCCGACGGTCAGGAACTTCTGACCGCCCTGCAAAGCACCACACCCACGATTGCCGCCTTTTACGAAGAGCGCGAATACGCCAAAGCCCTGCGCGAAGTCATGCTGCTGGCCGACAAGATCAACAGCTATGTGGACCAAAATAAACCTTGGGATCTGGCCAAAAAAGAAGGCCAGAACGTCCGCCTGCACGACGTGTGCTCCGCTTGCATTGAAGCCTTCCGCCTGCTTTCGCTGCAGCTCAAGCCCGTGCTGCCCGCATTGGCCGCACAAGTCGAGGCCTTCTTGAACGTGACGCCCTTCACCTTTGCCCAAGCCCAAAACCTGCTGGGTGCGGGTCACACCATCAACGCCTACCAGCACCTAATGCAACGCGTCACCCCCGAGCAACTCGAAGCCCTGTTCGAGCCGCCTGCCGTGGTCGAAGAAAAAGTCATCCCCGGCGGTGAAGAGATCGCCCCCACCATCGGCATTGACGACTTCGCCAAGGTGGACCTGCGTATCGCCCAGATCGTGAACTGCGAACCTGTTGAAGGCTCGGTCAAGCTGCTACGCCTGACGCTGGATGTCGGTGAAGGTCGCATGCGCAACGTCTTCAGTGGTATCGCCAGCATGTACAAGCCCGAAGACCTGATTGGCAAGCTCACTGTGATGGTGGCCAACTTGGCCCCATGCAAGATGAAGTTTGGCGTGTCTGAGGGCATGGTGCTGGCCGCCAGCCACGCGGACGAAAAAGCCAAACCTGGCATCCATGTGCTGCACCCCTGGCCTGGGGCCAGGCCTGGCATGCGCATCCACTGACCTCTGACACCCAGAAAGCTGCACATGTTTCCCCTGATTCGAGGTTGGACCGATGTGCAGCGTAGCCCCAAGGCCAATTTGCGTTTGGGGCTGGTGCTGACTTTTGTAGCGGGTGCCACCAACGCCGGGGGCTTTTTGGCGGTGGGTCGGTACACCTCGCACATGACGGGCATTGTCTCTTCGATGGCAGACGACTTGGTGTTGGGCAACATCACACTGGTGTTGGCTGGAGTGATCTGTTTGCTGGCATTCATGGCGGGGGCCATGTGCACAGCCGTCTTGGTCAACTGGGGGCTGCGTCGCCACCTGCGCAGCAGCTACAGCTTGCCGCTCCTGCTCGAATCCGGGGCCTTGCTGGTGTTCGGTTTGTTTGGCGCTGCCATTGCGGCCTGGTCACAGCTGTGGGTCCCGGTGACGGTGGTCTTGCTGTGTTTCATCATGGGCTTGCAAAACGCCGTGATCACCAAAATTTCCAAAGCCGAAATCCGCACCACCCACATCACCGGGCTGGTCACCGACTTGGGCATCGAACTGGGCAAACTGTTTTACATGAACCGGGGCCAGCCCGCCACTCCGGTGCTCGCCAACCGCCAACGCCTGCAGGTGCATGCCTCTTTGGTGCTGGGCTTCATGCTGGGTGGCCTGGTCGGGGCCCTGGGCTTCAAGCACTGGGGTTACATCACCACCGTGCCGCTGGCCGCCTTGCTCTGGGTTTTGTGCCTGCGCCCCCTGCTGACCGATCTGCGCTGGCGTGCCGCATAATTTGCCTATAAAAATAAACACGAGACACCCATGAACTGGCTGCAGGCCACGCATTTTTTTCGCCCTCGTTTGCTCGACAGCTTGCACGGCTACAACCGCATGCGCTTCACCCAAGACGTGGGCGCTGGCCTGACCGTCGGCGTGGTGGCCTTGCCCCTGGCCATGGCCTTTGCCATCGCCTCAGGCCTCAAACCCGAAGCGGGTCTGTTCACCGCCATCATTGCAGGCTTTTTGATCTCGGCCTTGGGCGGCAGTCGGGTGCAAATCGGTGGGCCGGCCGGGGCCTTCATCGTCATTGTTTACGGCATCGTTGAGCGCTATGGCTTGGCCAACCTGATTTTGGCCACCGCCATGTCGGGCGTGCTGCTGTTTTTGATGGGGCTGTTCCGATTGGGCAGCTTGATCCGGTTCATCCCGGTCACCGTGGTCATCGGCTTTACCAACGGCATCGCGGTGCTGATCATGCTGTCGCAAATCAAGGACTTGCTGGGCCTGAAAGTGGCCGCCATGCCAGCCGATTTTTTTGGCATCTTGAACACCCTGTGGCAGAACCTGCACACGGTCAATTTGGCTGCCTTGCTGCTGGCTCTGGCGTCCTTGTCTCTGGTGGTGGGCTGGCTGCGCATGAGCCGCCGCCTGACAGACACCCGCTACCGCTGGGCCAGCATGGTGCCCGGCTCCATCGTGGCACTGGTGTTTGCCACCTTGGTCACTTGGCTGCTGAGCCTGCCCGTGGAGACGATTGGCAGCAAGTTTGGCGGCATTCCAGCATCCATGCCTGGCTTTGCCTGGCCCGAGTTCAGCTGGGACAGCGCCCGCTTTTTGCTTATGCCCACGCTGACGCTGGCGCTCTTGGGTGCGATTGAATCCTTGTTGTGCGCCCGCATTGCCGACGGCATGATCGGTGACCGCCACAACCCCAACCAAGAGCTGATGGCCCAAGGCGTGGCCAATTTCGTGACCCCATTTTTTGGCGGCATGCCCGCCACTGGCACCATCGCCCGCACGGTCACCAACATCAAGAGCGGCGGCACCACCCCGATCTCGGGCATGGTGCACGCCTTGACGCTGCTGGGCGTCGTGCTGTTGGCCGCCCCCTTGGCTGCGCACATTCCACTGGCGGCGCTGGCAGCGATTTTGATGTTTGTGGCCTGGAACATGGGCGAATGGCGCGAGTTCTGGCACCTGCGCCAATACCGCATGCCCTACCGCATCACCTTGCTCGCGGTGTTTTTCCTCACCGTGGTGTTTGACTTGACAGTGGCGGTCGAGGTCGGCCTGGTCGCCGCTTGTCTGACCTTCATCTACCGCATCTCACGCCTCAGCCGCTGCGAGGGCGTGACCCCCATCGAGCAGCCAAGCTTGGCAGGATTTGAGCACCAAGTGCAAGCCTGGCGCCTCTACGGTGCTTTGTTTTTTGGCGCGGTCAAACTGCTGGAATCGATAGAGGACAAGATCCACACGCCCGTGCTGGTGCTCGACCTGAAAAATGTGATTTACATCGACTCATCAGGCGCAGACGCGCTGATGATCCTGGTCGAGACTTGCCGCAAAAAAAATGTGCAGCTCATCGTGTGTGGCCTGACGCACCAGCCCCTTGACATTGTTCAGCGCAGCGGCCTGATGGCGCACCTGAAAGAGCACCTGCAACCTGACTTGGCCAGCAGCTTGGCCCGGGCAATGGACATGCCCACCAAGCCGGCCCGTTAAAATGAACCCATCCTGGTTTTGCTGGTCTTCAGGGGCCATCCCAACCCTTCTCTATTGCCCTGCCCCGATTGTTTGACATGTCTATTTTTCGCCGACCCGATTACACCTCTGACACGACCCAATTCATCGATCAGTTGAAAACACAGCGCCCCCAGCTCGAAGCCGAACAGCGCCAAGGCCGTGCCCTGCTGTGGGACAAGCCCATCGACCGCGCCATCCAGGCCGAGTTCAAAGAGGGCCGTGTGGCACAAAAACCCTACGTTTACCAAACCCACGGCTGAACCGTTTTTTTCTTCTGATCTGTCAGCGCTGGGCCTGATCCCCTAAGCACAAGCACCCCACCCATGAGCGCAGAGTCCGCCAAACCCCACACGCTGCCTGAGCCCGCTGGCGGCTTGGCCATGCCCGAGGTCGTGGACCAGGTGGCGTTGGCGCGCTTGTATGGTGAACCCCTGTTTGCCATGCCCACCGACCTGTACATCCCGCCGGATGCGCTGGAGGTGTTCTTGGAGGCCTTCGAGGGTCCGCTGGACTTGCTGCTCTACCTGATCCGCAAGCAAAACTTCAACATCCTCGACATCCCTATGGCGGGCGTCACACGCCAGTACCTGAGCTATGTCGATGAAATCCGCCAGCGCAACCTGGAGCTGGCGGCCGAATACCTGCTCATGGCGGCCATGCTGATCGAGATCAAATCGCGCATGCTGCTGCCGCCCAAAAAAGTGGCCGAAGGCGAAGAGGCCGAAGACCCGCGTGCAGAATTGGTTCGCCGCTTGCTCGAATACGAGCAAATGAAGCTGGCCTCGATGCAGCTCAACGTGATCCCGCAATACGGCCGCGATTTTCTACAGGCCCAGGTCTACATCGAGCAAAGCCTGCAACCGCGCTTCCCCGATGTGAGCATGGACGAATTGCAAGCGGCCTGGCGCGACATCCTCAAACGCGCCAACTTGGTGCAGCACCACAAGATCAGCCGAGAAGAGCTCAGCGTGCGCGAGCACATGACCCTGGTGCTTAAGCACTTGCAAGGGCGCAAGTTTGTCGAGTTTGAAAACCTGTTCGACCCGAGTTTGGGCACCCCTGTGTTGGTGGTGACTTTTATCGCTCTGCTTGAGCTGGCCAAGGAAACCCTGATCGAGATCACCCAAGCCGAGGCCTTTGCCCCCATTTATGTGCGGCTGGCTTACACCCCCAACTGAACTGCACCAGCACTGAGGGCCCAAGCGGGCAGTTTGCAGGGTCACACAACGCCAAGTGCACGGCGCGCTTGGCATGGTCGAGCACCAAGACAAAACCACCGCCGAAAGCGCCTTTGCTGGCATGGCTATAGTCTCAGATAGAAATTTTCCACAACGTATTGCACGGCCCCTTGAGGCACTCCCGACATGATCATTGCCCGCTCCATCGACGAACTGCGTCAGGCCCTGAAAACATCGCAACGGCCCGCCTTTGTGCCCACGATGGGCAATTTGCATGCTGGCCACTTGGACTTAGTCAAGCTAGCCAAACAACAAGCAACAAGCGTCGTGGTCAGTATTTTTGTGAATCCCTTGCAGTTTGGCGCCAACGAAGACTTGGC
>NZ_CALBEX010000483.1 GCF_937889215.1 uncultured Limnohabitans sp. | reverse complement strand
GTTCGCAGGAGAACATTCTCATTTCGGACGACGTGCTGAAGCTCGCCGACCTTGGTTCGTGCCGCGGCATCTACAGCAAACAGCCCTACACCGAGTACATCTCGACACGCTGGTATCGAGCGCCGGAATGTTTGCTGACAGACGGCTTCTACAACTATAAGATGGACATCTGGGGTGTCGGCTGCGTGTTCTTCGAAATAGTCAGTCTGTTCCCGTTGTTCCCAGGCACAAACGAGCTGGACCAAATCAACTGGAAAATTGGCGGCAGTGTCCTGTCGGTGCGCACCTTGATCGAAGGTGCGCTCACGGCCGGAGCCGTGCTGATTGTGGCGCTGTGGGTGTCAGCGGCGATCGAGGCGCGGTTGCTCAAATCGGCCACACGCAGCGACTTGTCACTGCGCAAGGTCATCAGCAACACAGTGCGGGCCTTGCTCATGTTTGTGGGCTTGCTGCTGGCGCTGTCGTCGGTGGGCATTGACCTGACCGCTTTGTCGGTGTTGGGCGGCGCGGTGGGTGTGGGCATTGGTTTTGGCTTGCAAAAGCTGGCCTCCAATTACGTCAGCGGCTTCGTCATCTTGGCCGAGCGCAGCATGCGCATTGGGGACATGGTGCTGGTTGATGGCTTTGAAGGCACCATCGTGGACATCAAAGCGCGTTACACCGTGATCCGCGCTGTGAACGGGCGCGAGTCCATCGTGCCCAATGAGATGCTGATCATCAACAGGGTTGAAAATTTCACTTTGCAAGACACCAAAATGGCGCAGACCACGCTGGTCTCTGTGGCATACGACAGCGATGTGGACTTGGTGCGCCGGCTTTTGATCGATGCCTGCGAGAGCCAGCCGCGTGTGTTGCGCGATCCGGCACCCAATGCCTTCCTGAGCCAATTTGGCGCGGACGGCTTGGAGTTCACCGTGAGTTACTGGATTGAAGATCCGGAAAACGGCCAACTGGCGCTGCGCTCGACCATCAACATGCTGATCTTGGCCGCGCTGCGCGAGCACAAGATCGAAATCCCGTACCCGCAGCGCGTCATGCACATGGTCAATCCATCATCGAAGGCAGCCACAGACTGATGCCAGGGAAGGCCAGCAAAATGCCCAGCGTGATGACCAGCACCAGCACCAGGGGCCAGACACCCCGGAAGATGGGGCCCAGCCCCACGTTGGGCAGCAAGGTGTTGAGCACAAAGAGGTTCATGCCCACAGGCGGAGAGATCAGGCCAATCTGAATCACCATGACGATCAGCACTCCGAACCAAACCGGGTCAAAGCCCAGATCCACCACGATGGGAAAGAACAGCGGAATGGTCAGCAGTACCATGGTCAGCTCTTCCATCACGGTGCCTAGCAGCACGTACACCAGCATCATGGCAGCCACGATCATGATGGGCGAGAGGCCCAGGCCGGTGATCCAGTCCTTGAGCTCAAACGGCAAGCTGGTGTAGTTCACAAAGTTGGCGAAGATCGTGGCGGCAATCAGCAAGGTGAACAGCATGGCGGTGGTTCGAGCCGATTCAACCAGCACCTGCATGAGCACCTTCCAGCTCAAGGCTTTGCGCGCCAGTGCAAACAAAAATGCCCCCATGGCCCCCATGCCTGCGCCTTCGGTGGCGGTGAAAAAGCCGCCATAAATGCCGCCCAGCACCAGCACGACCAAGAGCAGCACGCCCCAGATGCCGCGCAGGGCCTTCATGCGTTGAGCCCAACTGAACTTTTCGCCCGCAGGGGCATGTTCCGGGTTATGCCAAGTCATCAGCACCACCGCCAGCATCATCAGGCCGGCCGTCAAGATGCCCGGCAATACCCCGGCCGCAAACAGTTTGCCGATGTGGGTTTCTGTGATGATGCCGTAGATGACCAAAATGGTGGAGGGCGGGATCATGATGCCCAAGGTGCCGCCCGCGGCAATCACGCCCGTGGACATGGCGTCGCTGTAGCCCAGTTTTTTCATGGACGGGTAAGCCACTTTGCTCATCGTCGCAGCGGTGGCAATGGACGAGCCGCAGATGGCCCCAAACCCAGCACAGGCGGCAATGGTGGCGTGCGCCAAGCCCCCTTTTCGATGGCCAATGAAGGTGTAGGCCGCATGAAACAGCTCATGCGCTAAACCTGCACGGGCCACAAAATTGCCCATCAAAATGAACAGCGGGATGACCGACAAGGTGTAGGCGAAACCGGTCTCGTGAACCACCTGGGCGGTACTGGCCAAGGCGGGCAACCAGCCGCGAGTCAGGGCAATGCCCACAATGCCAACCAGGCCCATGGAAAAAGCCAAAGGCATGCGCAAAAGGGCCAACACGAAGATGGCCAAAAATCCCAGCAAGGCTTCGGTCACAGCGTGCCTCCGTCGGAAGTGGTTTCATCTCTCGACCAGAAGGCTTTGGCCAAGTGCACCAGGCCAGCGAGGCCACACAGCACGCCCATGCCTTGAATGAACGGGGCTTTGGTGATTTTCAGTTGCGCCGTGGTCTCGCCTGTGGCTGCAAACTCTCCGCCGGTTTGCCACATCAGGTAAGCCAGCCCGAGCAGCAAGCCTGCGCAAGCCAGATGAATCAGGCCTTGCTGGATTTTCCTGACCAGGCGCGGCAGCAGCACGTCCAGCGAGTCAAACACCACATGTTCGCCTTTGAGGGACACCAAGGGCAGTGCGCCAAAAATGACGACCACCATCAGCAACTCGGTCAACTCCAAAGAGCCCGTGATGGATTGCGACAGAATTTTCCGGCCAGAGACATCCAGGAACGTCAGCACCATGATGGCGAACAAGGCCAAGCCAGCCAGAGTGCCGCACAAAATTTCGAGAGTTTTTTTCAACTTGTCACCCATAAAAAAACGGTATTTGCTGAGAGGGCAAATACCGCTGGTGCGTGCCTCACCTTGGGTGATTCACCCAGGGCATACCCGATCAATTTTACTTTTGCAGTTTGGCGATTTCAGCACGGAATTCAGCCAATGTGCCCGATGGGTCTTTCAGGCCTTTGGCTTTGGCAGCTTGCGCCCAATCGCGTTCGAGTTTGCTCACGCGGATGGTCACGCCACTGACAAAGTTGTTGTCAGCCTTGATGACTTTCACGCCATTTTTTTGCATGTTCGTCAAAGCACGGGCGTCCACCCGGTCCCAAGCTTGGCCAAAACGACGGGCGACGGCTTCACCCGACAACTCGTCCACGACTTTTTTGTCTTCGGCCGAGAGGCTGTTGTATTTGGCCGGGTTCATCATGAAGACGAAACTGGTGTTGTACAGACCGCCGGGGAACTGGGTGGCGTGCTTGATGATCTTGTCGATCTTGAAGGAGTCGGTGGACTCGGCGGGGAACAAGGTGCCATCCATCACGCCGCTTGACAGCAGTTCGTAAGACTCAGGCGCTGGCTTGAGGGTGACGTTCATGTCCAGGGTTTTGGAGATCTCGTTGACCATGCCGCCGCCTACTCGGAATTTCAGGCCTGAGAGGTCTTCCACGCGGGTGATGGGTTTTTTGGTGTTGAACACAATGCCCGGGCCGTGGGTGAAGTACCCCAGAACTTTCACACCTTGGTGTTCTGCTTCGAACTCGGAATTTTTGGCGGCAATGCGGTTGAAGGCCACTGACAAGGGCTCTGCACGGTCGCCCAAAAATGGAAACTCGGCCATTTGGGAGAGGACAAAACGTCCGGGTGTGTAACCGTGCACGGTGAACGACACATCAACCAAGCCATTTTTGACCGCGTCAAAAGTGCCGGGCGCGGGCGTCACAGCCCTGGGCAGGATGTTGCAACGAACGCGCTTGGAAGTTTTGGCTGCCAGGTCGTCGCACCATTCTTTTTGCGAAACCGACAGGCCGTGCGTGGGAGGGACCCAGCTCGAGACGGTCAACACGGTTTGGGCTTGCGCCAGAGTGGCGAAGCTGGCCAGGGCCGCTGCGGCCACGTAAGTCAAAGTTTTTTTCATCCAATTGCCCCGTTGATTTGGTTACAAAACATAATCGTAATGCCGATTAAACAATCGCGAAATCAATGTTAACCCTGATTCACCTACCGGTTGGTCGGTGAATTCCCGGGGGTCAAGCCCGCGGGTGACCAAGATGGTTCTCAAAAATCGCGCCTAAAATACGAACGATCGTGCTTTTTTCTCGCCTTCAGGGCTTCCCGATTGCTGTTTTGATGCACAATTGAAGTTTACGTAACGTCAACCTCGTGCTGGCGTTTCAAGGCGTTCTGGTTTGATATCAATGGAGATGCTTTCATGAAAATTCTGGTTCCCGTGAAGCGGGTGGTGGACTACAACGTCAAGGTACGCGTCAAGTCCGATGGTTCCGGCGTGGACATCGCCAACGTCAAGATGAGCATGAACCCCTTTGACGAGATCGCTGTCGAAGAAGCCGTGCGCCTGAAAGAAAAAGGTTTTGCCACCGAAGTCATCGCTGTGTCTTGCGGCGTGACCCAGTGCCAGGAAACCTTGCGCACCGCCATGGCCATTGGTGCCGATCGCGGCATCCTGGTCGAGACCCCAGCCGATCTGGACCTGCAGCCCTTGGCCGTGGCCAAGTTGCTCAAAGCATTGGTCGACAAAGAGCAGCCAGGCCTGATCATTTTGGGCAAACAAGCCATTGACGACGATTGCAACCAAACCGGCCAGATGTTGGCAGCTTTGGCCGACTTGCCCCAAGCCACGTTTGCCTCCAAGGTTGAGATCGTGGACGGCAAAGCCCATGTCACACGCGAGATCGATGGTGGCCTTGAAGTGCTCAGCGTCGGCCTGCCTGCGGTGGTGACCACCGACTTGCGCCTGAACGAGCCGCGTTACGTGACGCTGCCCAACATCATGAAGGCCAAGAAAAAACAGCTCGACATCTTCAAGCCCGAAGATTTGGGTGTCGATGTGGCCCCCCGCATCAAGACCCTGAAAGTGGCCGAGCCGGCCAAGCGCAGCGCCGGCATCATGGTGCCCGATGTCGCCACGCTGGTGGATAAATTGAAAAACGTTGCAAAGGTAATCTGACCATGTCCGCACTCGTTATTGCCGAACACGACAACGCCACGATCAAAGTGGCCACCTTGAACACCGTGACTGCCGCAGCCGCTTGTGGTGGTGATGTGCATGTGCTGGTGGCTGGCCACAATGCTGCCGCTGCTGCTGCAGCCGCTGCCCAAATCGCTGGTGTTTCCAAAGTCATCCATGCAGACAGCGAAAGCCTGGCGCACGGCCTGGCTGAAAACGTGGCCGCTGAAGTGCTGGCCATTGCCGCCAACTACAGCCATATCGTGTTTCCCGCCACTGCTGCGGGCAAGAACGTGGCCCCTCGTGTGGCCGCCAAGCTCGATGTGGCGCAGGTCAGTGATGTGACACAAGTCATCTCGGCCGACACTTTCGAGCGCCCCATCTACGCGGGCAACGCCATGGCCACTGTGCAAAGCCAAGATGCCACCAAAGTCATCACGGTGCGCACCACCGGTTTTGACGCTGCAGCCGCCACCGGCGGCAGCGCATCGATTGAAAGTGCCGCAGCCCAAGCCGACAGCGGCAAGAGCAGCTTCAAGGGCAGCGAAATCGCCAAAAACGACCGCCCCGAATTGACCGCCGCCAAGATCATCGTGTCCGGTGGCCGTGCTCTGGGCAGCGCCGAGAAGTTCAACGAAGTCATGACACCGCTGGCCGACAAACTGGGTGCCGCCATCGGTGCCAGCCGCGCTGCGGTCGATGCTGGCTACGCCGCCAACGATTTGCAAGTGGGCCAGACCGGCAAGATCGTCGCGCCCCAGTTGTATGTGGCTTGCGGCATCTCGGGTGCGATTCAGCACTTGGCAGGCATGAAGGATTCCAAGGTGATCGTGGCGATCAACAAAGACCCCGAAGCGCCGATCTTCAGCGTGGCCGACTTTGGCCTCGAAGCCGATTTGTTTGCGGCTGTGCCTGAGTTGACCAACGCACTGTGATGATTTGACAATTGCAAAAAAGACCTCCGAGAGAGGTCTTTTTTGTACCCGACCCCAATTTCCTCGGACCCGTATCAGGAGACAAGACATGAGCTACATCGCCCCCCTCAAGGACATGCTTTTCAACATCGAGCACCTGGCCCGCATCGACCAGATCGCGAAAATTCCAGGTTTTGAAGACGCCGGCCTGGAAACCGCGCAAGCGGTGCTGGAGGAGTGCGCCAAGCTCAACCAAGACGTGATCTCGCCTTTGAACTGGGAAGGCGACAAAAACCCGTCCTTCCACAACGGCAGCGGCGTGACCACCACGCCCGGCTTCAAAGAGGCCTATCAGCAATACGCCGAAGGCGGCTGGCAAGGTCTGCAGCACCCCGCCGACTTTGGTGGCCAAGGTTTGCCCAAAACCATTGGTGCGGCTTGCGGCGAAATGCTCAACTCGGCCAACATGGCCTTTGCGCTGTGCCCCTTGCTCACCGATGGCGCGATCGAAGCCTTGCTCACGGCAGGTTCCGATGAACTCAAGGCCACGTACCTGGAAAAGCTGATCTCCGGCCAGTGGACTGGCACCATGAACTTGACCGAGCCACAAGCCGGCTCGGACCTGGCCGCCGTGCGCACCCGTGCTGAGCCCCAGCCCGATGGCACTTACAAAATCTTCGGCACCAAGATCTACATCACCTACGGTGAGCACGACATGGCCGAGAACATCGTGCACCTGGTGCTGGCCCGCGTGATGGGCGCGCCCGAAGGTGTCAAAGGCATCAGCTTGTTTGTGGTGCCCAAGTTCATGGTCAATGGTGATGGTGCCTTGGGCGACCGCAACGACGTGCACTGCGTGAGCATCGAACACAAGTTGGGCATCAAAGCCAGCCCCACAGCGGTGCTGCAGTTTGGTGACAACGGTGGTGGTGTGGGTTTCTTGGTGGGCCAAGAAAACCGGGGTCTCGAATACATGTTCATCATGATGAACGCCGCCCGCTACGCCGTGGGCGTGCAAGGCGTCGCGATTGCCGAGCGTTCTTATCAGCGTGCCGTGCAGTACGCCCGTGACCGCGTGCAAAGCCGCCCAGTGGACGGCAGCTTGCCTGCTGCTGGCCCGATCATTCACCACCCCGATGTGCGCCGCATGCTGATGACCATGCGCGCTTACACCGAAGGCTGCCGCGCCATGGCGGCCACCGCTGCTGCGGCCTATGACGCCTCGCACCACCACCCCGATGCTGAGGTGCGCAAACAGAACCTGGCGTTCTACGAATTCATGGTGCCGCTGGTCAAGGGCTACAGCACCGAGATGAGCCTGGAAGTCACCAGCTTGGGCGTGCAAGTGCACGGCGGCATGGGTTTCATCGAAGAAACGGGCGCTGCGCAGTACTACCGCGACGCCAAAATTTTGACCATCTACGAAGGCACGACAGCCATCCAGGCCAACGACCTGGTGGGCCGCAAGACCGCACGCGATGGTGGCCAGACTGCCAAGGCGCTCGCCGCGCAAGTGGCCCAGACCGAAAGCGAATTGGTCGCATCGGGCAACGCCGATGCGCTGGCCGTTGCCAAGCGCCTCAAAGCCGCCCGTGAAGCTTTTGTGGATGTGGTCGAGTTTGTGGCCGGCAACACCAAAGCCCACCCCAACGACGTGTTTGCAGGCAGCGTGCCTTACCTCATGCTGGCCGGTAACCTGATGGCGGGCTGGCAAATGGGCCGTGCGCTGTTGGTTGCGTTGACGCCTGAAGCCCAGACACAAGACGCTGCGTTCATGGCAGCCAAAGTGACCACCGCGCGTTTCTATGCTGACCACATTTTGTCCAAAGCACCCGGCATCCGCGACAGCATCGTCGAAGGCGCAGGCAGCGTGACGGCGATGGCGCTGGATGCATTCTGATCTCATGCTGTGAATGGCATGGTGCGTGTCCTGCGCCCCATCGCCCACAGGGTGGGCTTCTACAAAATGCCATCCTTATCTTTATGGATGAGGCACTGGGCGAGCTGCTGGTTGACACCATGGCATCTCTTTGTAGGAAAGCACCCCGTGCGCGATGGTTTGGGCGCGTTGGTGTGCCAGACACTCCCGCCCTTGTCGCCGCGCCGACACCTGCTGGCCTGCTTGTCAACACACAATAGCCAATATTTTTTCAGGAGACTTCATGTCCAAGCTACCCCCCGTTTTGGCCAACTTGCCGTTCCCCGCCATCGCATCCCCCCTGTTCATCATCAGCAACCCCAAGCTGGTCATTGAGCAGTGCAAGGCGGGCATCGTCGGCTCCATGCCCGCTTTGAATGCCCGCCCTGCCGCGCAGCTCGAAGAGTGGTTGATTGAGATCACCGAAACCCTGGCCGCCTACAACGCCGCCAACCCCGACAAACCCGCCGCGCCTTTTGCGATCAATCAGATCGTGCACAAGAGCAACGACCGGCTGGAACACGACATGGCCATGTGCGTGAAGTACAAGGTGCCGATCATCATCACCTCGCTCGGCGCACGCGAAGAAATCAACGAAGCCGCCCACAGCTACGGCGGTGTGGTCTTGCACGACATCATCAACAACAAGCACGCGCACAAAGCGATCGAAAAGGGCGCTGACGGCCTGATCGCTGTGGCCGCGGGTGCGGGAGGCCATGCGGGTGTGAAAAGCCCGTTCGCTTTGATCCAGGAAATCCGCCAGTGGTTCGACGGCCCGATCGCTTTGTCGGGCTCAATCGCCACGGGCGATGCGATTTTGGCGGCGCAAGCCATGGGTGCAGACTTTGCTTACATCGGCTCGGCCTTCATCGCCACCACCGAAGCTCGTGCCGCCGATGACTACAAACAAGCCATCGTGGACAGCAACTCCGACGACATCGTCTACAGCAACCTGTTTACCGGTGTGCATGGCAACTACCTCGCGCCTTCGATCCGCGCAGCGGGCCTGGACCCCGAGAACCTGCCCGAGTCCGACCCCACC
>NZ_CALBEX010000482.1 GCF_937889215.1 uncultured Limnohabitans sp. | reverse complement strand
CACTGGATCCATGGAACTTTGGCTCAACGAATGGATGCAATGGCTGGCCTTGCCGCAACACGGCCTGAGCACCGTGTTTGTGATCGCCTTCATCTCGGCCACGCTGCTGCCCATGGGCTCGGAGCCGGCCGTGTTTGGGCTGGTCAAGCTCAATCCCGAACTGTTTTGGCCCGCCATTTTGGTGGCCACGACGGGCAACACCTTGGGCGGCATGGTCAGCTGGTGGATGGGCTGGGGCACGCACAGAGCAGTGGACAAATGGCGCGACTCCGGCATGCACATTCGAGCCTTGGCTTGGCTGGAAAAACTCGGGCCCAAGGCCTGTTTGTTGAGCTGGCTGCCAGTGGTGGGCGACCCGCTGTGTGCGGTAGCGGGCTGGCTCAAGATGCCGCTGTGGCCCTGCACGCTGTACATGGCCATGGGCAAATTTGCGCGTTACCTGTTCATGACCGGCGGCCTCATTTGGCTGTTTCCCAACCACGGAGCTTCACCTATGAATGCGCCCTTCTCAACCGCGCTGTTGGCTGTGCTTTTGGCTTTGTTGGCCGCCTTTGCCGCAGCCCTGGCCTGGAGTTGGGCCCCAGACCGCGGGGTGGACACCCTCAAAGCACGTTGGGCTCCTGCCCCCTCTCAATTTGTGACTCTGCAAGGCATGCAGGTGCACCTGCGCGACGAAGGGCCACGCGATGACCCGACCCCGATCGTTTTGATCCACGGCACCTCAGCGAGCTTGCACACCTGGGACGGCTGGGTGGCCGCTTTGAGCCCACACCGCCGCGTGATCCGCATGGACTTGCCTGGCTTTGGGCTGACAGGCCCCGCAGCCGATGCCGACTACAGCATGGCGCGCTACACCGGCTTCATGCGGGAATTGCTGGACTTGCTAAAGCTCAATGAAGTGGTGATGGCTGGCAACTCGCTGGGCGGCGGCATTGCCTGGCAAACCGCCTTGGCGCACCCGACGCGTGTGCGGCAATTGGTTTTGGTCGATGCCACGGGCTACCCTTTGCAACCCCAGTCCATGCCGATCGGATTTCGACTGGCACAGATTGCATGGTTGGCACCGGTCACCCAGAAAATTCTGCCTCGTTCAATGATTGAGGCCAGTGTGCGCAATGTCTATGGCCAGCCGGACAAGGTGAGCGCCGATCTGGTGGATCGCTATTACGAGTTGACGCTGCGCGAGGGCAACCGCGCCAGCCTGACGCAACGCTTCCAATACCGCAGCAACGATGCCGTCTTGGCGGGACAGATTTCTCAGCTGAGCCTGCCCACCCTGATTTTGTGGGGCAGCAAGGACCGGCTGATTCCGCCAGACCACGCGCAACGCTTTCAGCAAGCCATTGCAGGCAGCGAGCTTCAGGTCTTTGAAGGCTTGGGCCATGTGCCCCACGAAGAGGACCCCGAGGCCACGGTGCAGGCGGTAAAAAGGTTTTTGAGCCTGCCGCCTGCGTTGATCAGGAACTGAACAAGAAGTTCATCACGTCGCCGTCTTTCACAACGTAGTCCTTGCCCTCGGCGCGCATCTTGCCCGCGTCTTTGGCACCTTGCTCGCCCTTGAAGGCGATGAAGTCCTCAAACGCGATGGTTTGGGCTCGGATGTAGCCTTTTTCGAAGTCGGTGTGGATCACGCCTGCCGCTTGCGGGCCGGTGTCGCCCACGCGAATGGTCCAGGCGCGCACTTCTTTCACACCTGCGGTGAAATAAGTCTGCAGACCCAGCAAGCCGTAAGCAGAACGGATCAGGCGGTTCAGACCGGGCTCGTCCTGACCGATTTCCTTCAGAAACTCCAAGCGGTCCGCGTCGTCCATCTCGGACAACTCGGCTTCGATCTTGGCGCAAATGGCCACCACGGGCGCGTTTTGCTTGGCGGCAAAGGCCCTCAAGCGGTCGAGGAAGGGGTTGTTCTCGAAGCCGTCTTCTGACACGTTGGCCACGAACATGGCGGGCTTGGCGGTGATGAAGAAGAACTGCTTGAGTTCGATACGCTCTTCTTTGCTGAAGTCGATGGTGCGCACCGGTTGGGTGTCGTTCAAAGCCGTCTGGCACTTTTCCAGAATCGCCATTTGCTTGACGGCTTCTTTGTCACCCGAGCGGGCGATTTTGCTCACACGGTGAATGGCTTTTTCGACCGCTGCCAAATCGGCCAGGCAGAGCTCGGTCTGGATGACTTCGATGTCGGCAATCGGGTCCACCTTGTTGGCGACGTGGATCACGTTGTCGTCTTCAAAGCAGCGCACCACGTTGACGATGGCATCGGTCTCACGGATGTGGGCCAAAAATTTGTTGCCCAAGCCTTCGCCGGTGCTGGCCCCGGCCACCAAGCCGGCAATGTCCACAAACTCCACAATGGCGGGAACGATGCGCTCGGGCGTGATGATTTCGGCCAACTGCTGCAAGCGCGGATCGGGCACCTCCACCACGCCAGTATTGGGCTCGATGGTGCAAAAGGGGTAGTTCTCAGCGGCAATGCCGGCTTTGGTCAGGGCGTTAAAAAGGGTGGATTTGCCCACATTGGGCAGACCCACGATGCCGCATTTGAGGCTCATGGAAGGCTTTCGGTGATTCGGGGAAATATTCGGGGGATCACCTGCAATTTTAACGGCACCGCCCCAGCACTCCGGCCTGACCCCAAAGTCCCCGGCAGCGCAGCGCCATGGGCAGCCTCCTTACAATGCGGGCATGGCTACTCCTCCTGACATTTGCATCCGTGGTGCTGGCATCGTGGGCCGCGCTTTGGCCTTGCTGTTGGCCCGCGAACGGCTGAACGTGGCCTTGGTCGAGTCTTCCTTGCAAATGCCCCCCACCGATGTGCGCGCCTATTCAATCAACGCTTCATCCATGGCCCTGCTGAAAGACCTGCGCTGCTGGCCCGACAGCCCTGCCGTCACGCCCGTGCACCAGATGCAGGTCTGGGGCGACCACGGTGGGCACCTGAACTTTGGCGCACCAGCACAAGGTGTGGGCGAGCTCAACTGGATGGTGGATGTTCCGGTGTTGCAAGCGCGGCTGGCTCAGGCGGTGCAGTTTCAACCCTTGATTCAAGTGGTGCAGGCACCGGTGGCCGCGCCACTCACAGTGGTGTGCGAAGGCCGAGCCAGCCAAACCCGCACCGAACTGGGCGTGGGCTTCGACATCACGCATTACGCGCAGCACGCTTTGGCCACCCGCCTGTTGTGCGAGCGCCCACACGAGGGCATCGCCCGACAATGGTTTCGCTGGGGCACAGCACCCGGCTTGTCGCAACCGCAAGCCGAAGTGCTGGCGCTTCTGCCCATGGGTGGGCAAGAAGGTCGCGAAGTCGCGCTGGTCTGGTCGGTCCACTCGCTGCGGGCCCAAGAGCTCATGGCCCTGGATGGCGCGGACTTTGCCGCCCAGCTGACCCAGGCTTGCAGCCACACCCTGGGCAGCATGCAGCTGTCGGCCGAACGCGCCGTGTGGCCGCTGCAGCTGGCCCGCGCAGAGCGTTGGATCGGCCCCATGTCGGGTGCGGCCCAACAGTCTTTCGCGCTCGCTGGCGATGCGGCCCACAGCCTGCACCCGCTGGCGGGTCAAGGCCTGAACGTGGGCTTGGCCGATGTGGCCGAACTGGTGCGGGTGATCCGCGCCAAAGAATTTTGGCGGCCACTGCACGACCTCAAACTGCTGCGCCGCTACGAGCGCGCTCGCCAAGCCGATGTGCAAGCCATGGGTTTCGTCACCGACGGCCTGCAGCGCCTGTTTGCCCAACCTGGCCCGGTTTGGCAAAACCTGCGCAACTGGGGCTTGCGCGGCTTTGACCGCAGCGGGCCGCTCAAACACTGGATGACGCAACACGCCATGGGCCAAAGCAGGCCAGCCGCCCAAAACAGCGCCAAGCCCGACAACCGTTAACCCGACCCCTTGACATATTTTTTGAAACTGAAAGCCCCTCTGATGAAGTTTTTTCTCGCCAAGTTGGCCCTGATCGTGGCCACCACCAGTTTGACGATAAGCGCCGCCATGGCCCAAGAAGCCAGCATCCGCAAAAACCTGAGCGAACGCCTGCCCAACTTGCCCAAAATCGACGAGGTGAGCAAAACCCCCATGAACGGCCTGTTCGAGATCCGCATGGGCAACGAGGTGATGTACAGCGATGCCGGGGGCAACTTCCTCGTCCAGGGCGCACTGATCGATGTGAAGCAAAAACGCAACCTGACCGAAGAGCGGATGGACAAGCTCTCGGCCATCCCGTTTGACCAATTGCCCCTGAAAACTGCCTTCACGCAAGTGCGTGGCAACGGTAAACGCAAATTGGCCGTGTTCGCCGATCCCAATTGCGGCTACTGCAAGCGCTTCGAAAAAGACCTGCAAAAGCTGGACAACGTCACCATCCACCATTTCCTCTACCCCATCCTGGGAGAGGACTCCGTGACCAAAGCCAAAAACATCTGGTGCGCCAAAGACAAGGCCAAGACCTGGAACGATTGGATGATCAACGGCACCACACCGCCCACAGCCAACTGCGATGCCTCGGCGGTTGACGCCGTCGTGGCCTTTGGCCAAAAGAACCGCATCAACGGCACGCCGCTGATCTTGTTTGCCAACGGCACCCGCGTGCCCGGCGCGGTGCCCATGGCTCAGGTTGAGAAAATGCTGGCTGAGATCCAATGACCTCCCGGCCTGCAGAAGACCCGACATGGCAACTGATCCGCCGCTTGGGTTACGGCGGCTTGGTGCCTTTCGTGTTTCTGGCCCTGTGTCTGTGGCTGGTCGGCCCCGAACTGCACCCCTATGTGGCCTTGGCCATGCAAGGCTACGGCGCGGTCATCGTGTCGTTTTTGGGCGGGATCCATTGGGGCGTGGGCTTTCACCAAGCGCTGACCACGCCCAACGCGCCGCGCATCCACTTCACTTGGGGCGTCGTGCCTTCATTGTTGGCCTGGGTGGGCGTGATGATGCCGGCCTTTGCCGGTTTGCCGCTGCTTGGTTTTGTGTTGGTGGGCTGCTATGCGGTGGACCGCCGCACCTGGCCCGCCGCAGGCCTGGCCCCCTGGCTGCCGATGCGCCTGCAACTGACCACCGTGGCCAGCCTGAGTTGCTTTTTGGCAGCTGGTGCAACCTGAGCCCAAGCACCCAAAACGCTCTTTTGTAGAAGCCCGGCCCCTCCAATTTCAGCCTTTGACCCATGTCCGCCATCCACTACACCGTTGAAGCCGCCGACCTGCATGCACATCTGTTCAAGGTCACGCTGACTGTTCCTCACCCAGCGGCGCAGCAAACCGTGTCGATGCCGGTCTGGATTCCGGGCAGTTATCTGGTGCGCGAGTTTTCCAAAAACCTGCAAAAACTGAGCGCCAAACAAGGCCGCCGCAGCCTGCCCATCACACAGCAAGACAAGTGCAGCTGGACCATCGCGTGCAAGAGCGAGCAGGCCCTGGTGCTGAGCTACGAGATTTATGCCTTTGACAACTCGGTGCGCACCGCTTGGCTCGACAGCCAACGTGGTTTCTTCAATGGCACCAGCCTGTGCCTGCGGGTGCACGGGCAAGAAAATGCGCCCCACCAGCTGCAGCTGCCCCCCGTCAAAAACCAGCCCGCCTGGCAGGCGGCCACGGGTCTTGCGCCCGTCAAAACCAACAAGAAAGGCTTTGGCCTGTACCAAGCCGCCAACTACGACGAGCTGGTGGACTGCCCGGTGGAGCTGGGCGCGTTTTGGAGCGGCAGCTTTGTGGCCTGCGGCATCCCGCACCGTTTTGTGGTGGCCGGTGCCCTGCCCTCGTTCGACGGCGACCGCTTGCTGGCCGACACACAAAAGATTTGCGAAGCCGAAATCCGCTTTTGGCATGGTGCAGGCAAACAAGCGGGCAGCAAAGCGCCGCACAAAAATTACCTGTTCATGCTCAACGCCGTGCACGACGGCTATGGCGGGCTAGAGCACCGAAACAGCACCGCGTTGATTTGCAAACGCGATGATTTGCCGCGCCACAACGGCCTGTCCGCCAGCCCGCGCAAGCCAGAGGGCTACACCACGCTGCTGGGCCTGATCAGCCACGAGTACTTTCACACCTGGAATGTCAAGCAGCTGCGCCCCGATGCCTTTGCCCGCTACGACTACACAAAAGAAAACTACACGCAGCTGCTGTGGTTTTTTGAGGGCTTCACCAGCTATTACGACGATATTCTCCTGCGCCGTGCAGGGCTGATTGACGACGCCACATACATCCAGCTGCTGGGCAAGACCATCGCGCAAGTGCAGCAAACGCCGGGCCGCCATGTGCAAAGCGTGGCGCAGTCCAGCTTTGACGCCTGGGTCAAGTACTACCGCCAAGACGAAAACACCGTCAACGCCACGGTGAGCTACTACACCAAGGGCGCACTCGTGGCGCTGTGCCTGGACTTGTCACTGCGCTCATCAGGGCACACGCTGGACAGCGTGATGCGCGGCCTTTGGAAGCGCTGCAAAGACGGGCCCATGCGCGAGCAAGATTTGCTGGACGAACTGCAAGCTCTGACCGGACGCAGCTGGGCAGGCGAGATCCAGCGCTGGGTGCACAGCACCCAAGAGCTGCCTTTGCGCGAACTGCTGGCAGCGCACGGCATCACCATCGCAGCCGAAACTTCGGGCATGGCGCAGCGCCTGGGTCTGCGCGTGAATGAAGCCGGGGGCAGTGTGCAAGTCAAAGTGGTGCTGCGCGCAAGCGCCGCCGAAGAGGCAGGCCTGGCCGCTGGCGACGAATGGCTGGGTTTGGAGGTCGGGTCCAAAGGCCAAGGCGGCAGCTGGCGTCTGGGCAAGCTCGAAGAACTGCCCGCGCTGCTAGGCAAAGAGCGCAAGCTGATCGCACTGGTGTCACGCGACAAACGCTTGCTGCGCTTGCCGCTCACAGTGCCGGCGCAAGCGAGCCACTGGCAGCTGAGCGTGCCCAAGGACCGCGCAGCCGACCAGTGGCCAGCGGTCTGAGAATCCGGCAACGGATCACAAACGCCACGTCGGACCTGAAGGCACCGACCTACAAAAACCGACATGTCTTTCCGAAGGTCGGGTCTTTATGGTCCGACATTTGTATTTTCGCGAAGCGGTATTTCCAAACCGGCGTGGTCCACCACCGTTTTGTCGGACCTGAAGGCGCCGACCTACCTTGGTGACAGCAGGACATAAAGCATCCAGCCCTTGTCAGACAATAGGGCATGAGCGCCGACCACGAACACCCCATCATCGACCCCTACGCATCTCAGCGCGCGTCTGTGCGCCGGGGGATTGCGCAATTTCAGGAACGCCTGCAGGCCGCAGGCCAAGACTTCCGCGACCCACCTCCCGAACCCACCTCCTGCTGCGGGCGGGGTTGCAATGGTTGCGTTTGGGAAAGCTATGACGCGGCGCTGATGTTTTGGTACGAGGACGCAGGGGTGCTGCTGGGCTGAGGTCCGTCACACCCCGGCCAACTCGCGCAGGGCCTGCGGGTTGGGCAGGCCCAGCACGCGACCGCCGCCGCTGATGAGCTGGCGTTCTCGCAAATGGCGCAGCACCCGAGAGAAGGTTTCTGGCGCAATGCCGAGCTGCGCCGCAATGGTGCGTTTGCGCTCGGTCAGCGTGACCACCCAACCACCCGTCAAATCGACAGGTTCGGCGTGGCGCAGCAGCCATTCGGCGCAGCGCGCATCGGCGTCTTTGGCCAAGCGGCTCACGGCCATTTCGGTTTGTTGGCGCTGCGAACGGGCCATGTCCATGAGCAAGTTCTGCGAAGCCTCGGGCAAGGCTTGCACCTCGGCCACGAAGTCGGCCACGCTCACGTACTGCAACTGAACTTCGGTTTCGGCCACAGCATCAACTGCATGCGGCAAGGCCAACAAGCCGGCAGCGGCTTCGAGCCAGAAAGGCCCCTCGACCACGCCCAGCTGGTGCGCCATGTGGCCATCCACCATCACGCCCAGCACCACCCGCCCCTGCAACACATGGGCGATGCGGTCCACCACGTCGCCACGGTGCAGCAGCACGGTGCCTGCCACCACTGGCGGGGCGGGCTCGGACAAAGGGGGCAACGAGGTATCCAACATGTTGGACCTGAATGTGCCAGAGCCAAAGCCCATGGGCTTTGACACAAATCAATAACGACCCGTCAAAGCACCAACATGACCCGAAAGTCGTTCACATTGGTGTGTGTGGGTCCGGTGATGACCAGATCGCCCAAGGGCTCAAAGAAGCCGTAAGCGTCGTTGCGCTGCAGGTGCTCGTCCACCTTGTGGCCCAGCGCCAGGGCGCGGGCCAGCGTGTCGGGGCTCACTTGCGCCCCGGCGTTGTCCTCAATGCCGTCGATGCCGTCTGTGTCGGCGGCCAAGGCCCACACGCCACTCTGGCCTTGCAGGGCCTCTGCCAAGCCCATGCAAAACTCGCCCGCCCGGCCACCCCGCCCCTTGGGCGTGCCTGCGGTCTGCGGCTTGATGGTCACCGTGGTTTCGCCGCCGCTCAAAATCACGCAGGGCTTGGTGAAGGGCCCCAGACCCTTGGCCGCCGCACGGGCCAGCGCCGCGTGCACTTTGCCCACCTCGCGCGACTCGCCTTCGATCTCGTCGCTCAGGATGTAGGCATTGAGCCCCATCGCTCGGGCGGCATCGGCAGCGGCCTCCAGCGATTGCTGGGGCGTGGCGATCATGTGCACGCTGTGCCCCGCAAACACGGGCGAGCCGGGCTTGGGTGTTTCCCAAACACCCGACTGCAAAGCCTGCAGCACCGAGTCGGGCACCGTGATGGCGTAGCGCTTGAGGATGGCCAGCGCGTCCGCGCAACTGGTGGCATCGGGCACGGTGGGGCCACTGGCGATGATGGACGGATCGTCTCCCGGCACATCGCTGATGGTGAGCGTGACCACCCGCGCCGGGCTGCATGCCGCCGCCAGACGCCCGCCTTTG
>NZ_CALBEX010000481.1 GCF_937889215.1 uncultured Limnohabitans sp. | reverse complement strand
CGAGCGCATTCACGCACGGAAAAAACTCACCGAGACAGAAAAAGAGCTCTCACAAGTCATCTACGAACAAACTGGCGGCAACCAGGACTTTGCGCTCATCCGCAGCAAAGGCGACCACGCCTTGTTTGGCAAAAGCACCCAAGCCATGAAAGCCCAGTGGAAAGTGCCCGAAAGCCGCCCACTGGCCGACTTTGCGCCCACGATTTTGCTCAAAGCCAAAGACTTCGCCACGGAAATCACCATCTTCAACGCCCGCCAGCATCAGATGGACCGTGAAGGGCAAATTTCCAAAGAGCACATCACCAACAACCAAGCGGTGCGCAACACTCTGCTGGAACGGGGCATTCGCCCCGAAAGCCTGCCACCGCAAGAGGATGTCAAAAGGCTTGAACGGCGCTTGCAGTCTGAAGACAAAAAAGCACTGAATAAGCCCGACACCCTGGACAACTGACCCCCAAAAACCCTGACCACCCTCAAAAAACTCCGGGGGCAGTCAGCACAGTCATCTTGCCGACGTCAATACGTCCCTGCGTAAGACCCGCCATCGGCCAACACGTTCTGGCCCGTCATGTAAGCCGCATGCTGGCTGCACAAGAAGGCGCAAATCGCTCCAAACTCTTGCGGGTTGCCGTAGCGCCCGGCTGGGATTTGGGCTTGCTGGATCACGCGCAACTCATCCACCGTTTTGCCTTGCTTTTGCGCCATGGCGGGCAAGGTTGCACGGATGCGGTCGGTGTCGAATTTGCCGGGCAGCAAATTGTTGATGGTCACGCCTTTGGCGGCAATGCCGCTGCGCGAAGCACCGGCCACAAAACCTGTCAGGCCGCTGCGGGCACCGTTGGACAGGCCCAACACGTCGATGGGCGCTTTGACGGCGCTGGAGGTGATGTTGATGATGCGGCCAAAGCCGCGTGCAGCCATGCGGTCCACAGTGGCCTTGATGAGTTCAATCGGGGTGAGCATGTTGCCGTCGATGGCCTTGAGCCAGGCCTCACGGTCCCAGTCGCGGAAGTCGCCAGGTGGCGGGCCGCCAGCGTTGGTGACCACGATGTCGTAATCTTTGCCGGGGCCACCCGCCACGTTCCAGATGGCCTCGCGTCCGGCTTCGGTGGTGATGTCTTGCGCCACGGCGATCAGCTGCACTTTGCCGCCGGTCTCGGCGCGCAAGTCATCCACGGCTTTGTTCAGCACCTCGGCCCCTCGAGCCACCATGACCACATTCACGCCTTCCAGCGCCAAAGCCCGTGCGCATCCCCAGCCCAAGCCTTTGCTTGCGCCACCCACCAAAGCCCACTTGCCTGCAATGCCCAAGTCCATGTCAATCTCCTGAAGTTGATGCGATGTGGCCCTTTGGCCGCATCACGGTGTGCGGCCCACCGGCCGCGTGACCCAAAACACACCGCTCAAGACCAGCAAGGTCCCGGCGATGATCCACATGTTGAACGGCTCGTCCAAAATCCACACGCCCATGAGCAAGGTGGACATGGGGCCGATCATGCCCGTTTGCGCTGTCAGGCCCGAACCGATGCGCTCGATGGCCATCATGACCAACAGCACCGGCAGCACGGTGCATGCGATGGCGTTGAGCAGCGACAACCAGAGAACGGGCTCAGGGACCAGTGCCGAGGCCAAGGGCCTGAGCAGCACAAACTGCAGCAAACAAAATCCGCAGGCCACCGACGTGGCCAAGCCCGCCAAGCGCAAAGAGCCCAAGCGCTGCACCAACTGCCCGCTGTAGGTCAGATACAGCGCATAACTGACAGCACTCAAAAACACCAACAATGCACCCCACACGGCATCTGGACCTTCCAACCCCAGCTCGTGTCCAAAAACAAGCAAGACGCCCGAGTAGCTAATGGCCATGCCCACACCCTGGCGATGGGTGATGCGTTTTTTGAACAAAAACCAACCCAGCACCACCACCAACGTAGGGTTGAGGTAAAGGATCAGGCGTTCAAGCGAAGCACTGATGAACTCCAGACCCCAAAAATCCAAAAAACTGGCCAAGTAATAACCACAAAAGCCCAGCCCCAGCACGCCCAACCAGTCGGCACGGCTCAAGGACGCTTTGCCCCGCCCAGCCCACCAGGCCATGAGCAAAAACAGGGGCAAGGCCAGCAGCATGCGCCACATCACCAGAGTGACCGCATCCACGCCGTGCCGATAAGCCAGCTTGACGATGATGGCCTTGCCACTGAAGGCGATGGAGCCCGCCGCAGCCAGCAACAAACCTGTGCTCAAGGCAGATGCCTGCGGTGTGGCGGGGTGGCTAGGGCCCATCAAAAGCCAACAGCCTGTCCGTCACGGCGTGGGTCGCTGGCGGCTTGATAACCCTGCACCGCCGGATCGCCCATGCGCCAGATGAATTGGCCAGCGCCAAAGTCTTGGTACGAATCGCTGATGACGTCGAGCTGGTGGCCGCGTGATATCAACTCTTGCACGGTGGTGGCGCTCATGGCAGCTTCGACGTTGATGTTCAGGCCCGAGTTGTAGCGCCAGCGCGGTGCGTCACACGCTGCTTGCGGGTTCTGGCCGTAATCGAGCATGCGCACCAGGGTTTGCATGTGGCCTTGGGGCTGCATGTTGCCGCCCATCACGCCGTAACTCATCACCGGTTGACCGTCTTTGGTGACAAAGGCGGGGATGATGGTCTGGAACGGGCGCTTGCCCGGCAACACCAAGTTGGCGGGGTTTTGACCCTGCAGGTCGGTGCTGAAACCATGGCCCCGGTTTTGCAGGCTGATGCCGTAAGTCGGCTCAATCACGCCCGAACCAAAGCCCATGAAGTTGCTCTGGATGAAGCTGATCATCATGCCGTTTTCATCGGCGGCCGTGAGGTAAATCGTACCGCCCTTGACCGGGTTGCCCGCCTTGAAGTCCTGCGCCTTTTTCATGTCGATCAACTTGGCGCGGCTGGCGAGGTACGCCGGGTCCAGCATTTGCTCGGGTGGCAGTTCCATGAAGCGCGGATCGGCCACGTAGCGGTAGGTATCGGCAAAGGCGAGTTTCATGGCCTCGATCTGCAGGTGCTGCGAGTCGGCGCTGTCCACCTTGTGGCTGGCCAAGTCGAAGTTGGACAAGATGCCCAAAGCAATCAGCGCCGCGATGCCTTGGCCGTTGGGCGGGATCTCATGCAGGGTGTAGCCCCGGTAGTCTTGCGCCATGGGCTTGACCCACTCGGGCTTGAAGTCGGCCAGGTCTTTGGCGGTGATGCTGCCGCCGTTGTCCTTGGCAAAACGCTCAATGGCTTCGGCGATCTCGCCACCATACAGCGCTTGGCCTTTGGTGGCGGCAATGGCCTTGAGGCCCCGCGCCGCATTTTTGAACTGGAACAACTCACCCACTTGCGGCGCACGGCCCCAGGGCAAAAAGCTTTGCGCAAAGCCGGGCTGCGACTGCAGCTCGGGCGTAGCCGCGGCCCACTTTTGCTGCACCACCACCGGGATCAAATAACCCCGCTCGGCCACTTCGATGGCTGGCTCCATCAAGTCGGCGAAAGGCAGCTTGCCAAAGCGGTCGCTCAAAGCGACCCAGCCCGCCACCGCGCCGGGCACGGTGACCGAGTCAAAGCCGCGCTTGGGCGGTGTTTTGGTCTCGGCACCGTATTTGCGGTGAAAGTATTCGGGCGTCCAAGTCGCGGGCGCGGGGCCGGACGAATTGAGGCCGTGCAGCTCTTTGCCGTCCCAGAGGATGGCGAAAGCGTCCGATCCCAAACCACAGCTCACGGGCTCGGTCAGGGTGATCACAGCGGCCGCGGCAATGGCGGCGTCCACCGCGTTGCCACCCTTGAGCATCATCCGCAGGCCCGCTTGCGCGGCCAAAGGGTGAGAGGTCGAGACCACATTGCGCGCAAACAGCGGCAAGCGGGTGCTGGTGTAGGGGAATTGATAGTCGAAGTTCATGTCATTCCAATGTGATCTTGCGCTCGGTGATGATCTTTTTCCACTTGGCAGATTCGGTCGCCAACATGCTGGTGAACTGGGCGGGCGTGCCGCCAATGGGTTCGATCCCCAGTCGCAGCAATTTATCGACCACTTCAGGGTCTTTGAGCACCTGGTTAGCCGCCGTATTGACGCGGGAGACCACATCGGTTGGCAGATTCTTGGGGCCAAACAAACCAAACCAAGTGGTGGACTCGTAACCGGGCAAGACCTCAGCAATGGCGGGCAGACCAGGGGCCATGGCGGTCGGCTTGGCCGAGGTCACGCCCAAAGCACGCAAACGGCCATCGCGCACATGCGGCATACCGGTGGGCAGGCTGTCAAACAGCACATCCACTTTGCTGGTGATCAGGTCGGGGATGGCAAGGGCCGTGCCCTTGTAGGGGATGTGGACCACGAACACATCGGCCTGCGCCTTGAACAGCTCTGCCGACAACTGCACGATGGTGCCGGGACCACTTGATGCATAGTTCAAACGACCGGGGTTTTTCTTGGCGTAATCGATCCATTCTTTGACGGTTTTGGCAGGCGAATTGTTGGGCACCAGCATGATGCTGGGCGCATTACCCAACTGGCTAATTGGCGTGAAGTCGCGCACTGCGTCGTAAGGCATGCGCGGATTCAGGTTGGGGCCGATCGAGTGGGTGCTGGAGGTAGACAACAGCAAGGTGTAGCCATCCGGCGTGGCCTTGGCAGCCAAGTCAGAGCCCAGCGTGCCGCCTGCGCCCGGGCGGTTTTCGACCACCAGCGGGTGGCCCAGTTTTTCGCTGATTTTTTGAGACAAGGTGCGGGCAAACAAATCGGTTGCACCACCCGCCGGGAAGGGCACGATCAGGCGCACGGCTTTGCTGGGGTAGCTCTGCGCCTGAGCCATGCCCAAGCTGGCCACGGCCAAGGTGGCAGCGCACAGGCCACGCAGGAGTTGTCGTTTTTTCATGGTGATATTCCTCTACCCTAGACGGTCGCAAAAATCAAAAAAAGATTGTCTCAGAGGGCATGCGCGACTGCTGCACCCAAGTGACAAGACCACGGTCGGCACAGGCGCAAGCACCCCAAAAGACAACGGCCTCCGAGGAGGCCGTTGCAGGGGGCGTCAAAGCCTCGTCACTCTTCGACGAAAGCCTCTTCTCGCTTGGACTTAATGGACGGCAAGGTCACGACGATCAAGAGCAGCAACGCCATCGCCAGCAAAGTGGCCGACAGGGGGCGCGTGACAAACACGCTCCAATCACCACGCGACAGCAACATGGCGCGGCGCAAGTTCTCTTCCATCATGGGGCCCAATATCAAACCCAGCAGCAGGGGCGCAGGCTCCATGCCGAGTTTGATAAACACATAACCCACGATGCCGAACAAGCCCACCATCCAGATGTCCCAGGTGTTGTTGTTGGTCGAGTACACGCCAATGGCGCAGAACAAGACGATGGCCGGGAACAACCAACGGTAAGGCACAGTCAGCAGCTTGATCCAGATGCCAATCAAAGGCAGATTCAAGATGATCAGCATGGCGTTGCCGATCCACATCGACGCGATCAGACCCCAGAACAACTCGGGGTTGCTGGTCATGACCTGAGGGCCGGGCTGGATGTTGTGGATGGTCATCGCACCCACCATCAAGGCCATCACGGCATTGGGCGGAATGCCCAAGGTCAGCAACGGGATGAAGGAGGTTTGCGAACCGGCGTTGTTGGCCGACTCGGGGGCCGCCACACCTCGGATGTTGCCCTGGCCAAAAGGCACCTCGCCGGGCTTGAGTTTGGTTCTCTTCTCAATGGTGTAGGCGGCAAACGCCGACAAAGTGGCTCCACCGCCGGGCAAGATGCCCAGTGCCGCGCCCAAGGCCGTGCCGCGCAAAACGGCCGGCACCATGTTCTTGAAGTCTTCTTTGGTCGGCATCAAGCCATCGACCTTTTTGGCAAACACTTCTCGCTCTTCATCAGGCTTGGCCAGGTTGGAGATGATCTCGCCATAGCCGAACACGCCCATGGCGATCACGATGAAACCAATGCCATCGGTCAGCTCTGGAATGTCGAAGCTGTAGCGGGCGACGCCCGAGTTCACGTCGGTGCCCACCAGACCCAGCAACAAGCCCAAGATGATCATGCCCACAGCTTTGATCAAGGAGCCCGAAGCCAGCACGACCGCACCAATGAGGCCCAAGACCATCAGCGAGAAATACTCGGCAGGGCCAAACTTAAAAGCCACTTCGGTCAGGGGTGCCGCAAAGGCCGCCAAAATCAGCGTGCCCACGCAACCTGCAAAAAACGACCCCAAACCGGCCGCCGCCAACGCCGGACCTGCACGGCCTTTACGAGCCATTTGGTAGCCGTCGATCATGGTCACCACCGACGAGGCTTCACCCGGCAAGTTGACCAAAATGGCGGTGGTGGAGCCACCATATTGGGCCCCGTAATAAATGCCGGCCAACATAATCAGGGCTGCCACGGGGGGCAATGCATAAGTGGCTGGCAGCAGCATGGCGATGGTGGCCACAGGGCCCACCCCAGGCAGCACACCGATCAGCGTGCCCAAGAGGCAGCCCACGAAAGCGTAAATCAGGTTCTGAAAGGTGAACGCCACCCCAAAACCGAGCGCCAGGTTGTCAAAAAGTTCCATGGATGTTTTCTCCTCAACCTGTGATGAATGTCGGCCAGACTGGGAACTGCAAGTTCAGCAGCCAGACAAAACCTGCGTAGCTGCCAGCCGCCAAAATGCTGGCCAAAATCAGCGATTCTTTGACGCGAAACTCACCGCCCGCTTTGCTCACCACGAAGGTCACGCCGTAAATGGCCACGATCAAGCCCATGCCGGGGATGCCCAGGCTGGGCAAACCGCTCAAGAGCACGCCAAACATCAGGTTGCCAGCGATGATGTAAAACAGGGGACCCCAGGCCCATTTGCCGATC
>NZ_CALBEX010000480.1 GCF_937889215.1 uncultured Limnohabitans sp. | reverse complement strand
CCAACTGAGCTATGGTCCCTTTGCTACCGAGTTATGCACTGTAGCAAGACTCAAATTATAGCGTCATTTTTTAGTCACCTTTGGGGTCGCAGCTAAAAAATTCAAAATTTCTGATGCTGCACACATCCCGAAGGTGGCCGTTACCCCAACGACCGATCCATAGCCGTGGCAGTTGAGCGAACCATCGCCCTCCAACGCGCAAGAGGCATCAGGCGGCGCCACCGCTTCACGGCTGAATACACCTTGTATGCCGATGCTTTTGCCGCCCTTGGGTGCGCCATGGTGTTTGCGCAAGCGGTAACGCAATTGCGCCAACAACGGGTCGTGCGTGATGCGGCTCAAATCGTCCACATCGACTTTGTGCGCCAAGCGTTTGCCCCCGGCTGCACCCACGGTGATAAAACCCACTGCATTGACCAACGCCCATTGGGCCATCGCCACCTTGGCTTTGACTTGGTCGCAGGCATCGATCACCGCATCGGGCATGCAGGGCAACACAGAGGGCCAGTTCTCGGGGCTTACAAAATCGTCCACTGCATCGACTTGGCATTGCGGGTGTATCAAGGCGATGCGCTCTTGCATGGCCAACACTTTGGATTGGCCGGTGGTGGTGCTGAGGGCATGGATCTGGCGGTTGATGTTGGACTCTGAAATGTGGTCCATGTCGATCAGCGTCAAGCGGGCCACACCACTGCGGGCCAGCGCTTCAGCCGCCCAAGAGCCCACTCCCCCGATGCCGGCCAACACCACATGTGCTTGCCGAATGCGCTGAGCGCCGTCCACACCGTACAGGCGTTGCAGTCCGCCAAAGCGGCGCGAGGCTTCGTCTTCTTCGTTCATCGAGCGCAATAGGCTGGTGTTCATGAGATGAGGGTCTGCGGCTTTGAGCAGCTCAGGCCTGGCGCAGTTGCCATTGCACAGCGGCGGTGGTGCCCGCAAAAATGCCCAGCACTGCCAAAAAACTGCCCAAACTCAAGGTGGACATGCCACTCAGGCCTTGGCCAAAGGTGCAACCCATGGCCAGCACGCCCCCGACACCCATCAACGTCCCGCCGACGATGTGGCGAACCAAGTCATCGCGGTGGGAAAAACCCTCCCAGCGGAAAGAGCCTTGCGCCAGGGCACTCAGACAAGACCCCACCAAGATGCCCGCCACAGTGACCATGCCCAGTGTCAGCCGCTTGGAGCCGTCACTGTAGTACATGAAGGCGTCCAACCAATAAGCCACAGGTGCGGTAAAACTCAGGGCCTCCATGCGACCACTGTGGGTGGTCAGGAAAACCGGGGCCAGGGTTTCAGGATGTTCGGGGACAAACCCAAACACCCCGCTGACCCACCAAAGCCCCACCACCACACACCCCAAACCAGCGCCGGCAATCCAATTGAAAAGCGTGTTGAAACTGCGCTCTTTGACCACCCAAGCCAGCAAAACCAAGGACACCAGCAGTGCGCAAAGGCCCATACCCGTAGGCAAGGACAGCCCCAGCAGCGCAGCGAGCCACTGTCCCGCAAAAGGTCCGTGTGCCAGGTCAACGCTCACGCTGTCCAAATACTGGACACGCCAAACGGCTGTGAGGCCGCGCATGGTGGCCATGGCTGCCACTGCCATGGCCAGTAAAACCACCAAAGACTTGAGGTTGCCTGCGGCCAGTCGGACCAGCGATTTGCTGCTGCAGCCCGAAGCGAGCACCATGCCCACACCAAACAAGCTGCCGCCCAGCAAGGCAGACAACCAGCTCAATTGGGGAGAGGCATAAATGGTTTGCAAGGGACTGAGCCAACCGGCCCAAGCCATCAGGCCGAAACCCAGCATGGCCACCGCCAACGCCAGCGCCCATTGGCGAAGACGGGTGGCGTCGCGCATGACCAACCAGTCACTGATGGCACCCATGGTGCAAAAGTGACCCCGGTGGATCAAGACACCTGCCAGAGCAGACAAAGCGAAACTGGCCGCCCAGACCTGGTAAGTCAGGTCCCGGACTTCATCCAGGGTGATGAAGGGCATGTACTTTCAGCGCAAGCGCCCAATTCGGTCTCGTGCCGTGGCCGCTGTCTCGGAGGAAGGATGGGCCGCGATCAAGTCTTCCAGCGTCTTGCGAGCGCCTTTGAGGTCCTTCGATTCAATTTGCACGTTGGAAATGGCCAACATGGCCTCGGGCGCACGGGGGTGGTTTGGTGCCATTTTGAGCAACTTCTGGAAGTTCACCATGGCGTCTAAGTAGGCCTTGTTGGCGTATTGGGCATTGCCCAACCAAAACAGGGCCGATGGCACATAAGCGCTGGCACCGTAGCGCGTGACAAAAGCGTCCAGCGACTTTTGGGCTGCCACAAAATCGGCTTGTCGAAACAAGGCCATGGCTTTGTCGTAATCCAATTTCTCAGCCGGGTCCACTTGCACATCCTGCCCATCCAAGGACACGGTGACGGGCTCGAACCTGCGCAGACGGTCGTCCACATTGGCCATCACGTCTTTTTGGCGCAGCTGCAACTCGGTCAAGTCACGGGCCAGGCGCTCTTGGGCACCCAAGCTCAGTGCCAGCTCGGCCTTGAGCTTGTCGATCTGAGTTTGCAAGTCCAGCAAGGCACCGCGCAACTGGCTCGCCGTCTGGTTTTGTGCCTGCGTGTTTTGTTCAATCAGCGCTTGGTTGGCTGTTTGAGACTGCTCCAGCCGTTGGCGCAGCTCTAAGATGGCCCGGCGCGCCTCGTCATCTCCAAACAAGGCTGCATGGGAGGTACCCCAAGCGCCCAACAGAGCCACGGTCATTGCGATGCTGGACCAGCGCCAGCCTGAGCGAGGTTGAAACATGGCAGGCCTCAATAACGAATTTCAACGCGGCGATTTTGAGCCTGCTCGATTTCGGCGGCACCGATGGCCAACGGCTTTTCCTTGCCAAAGCTCACAGCTTCGAGCTGCGACTCGGCAACACCCAGCAAGCTCATGGCTTGACGAACGGCGTCTGCGCGCTTTTGACCCAGGGCCAAGTTGTATTCGCGCCCACCGCTGTCATCGGTATGGCCTTCGAGGCTGGCTTTGCGTTGTTTGTTGTTTTGGAGAAATTGGGCGTGCGAAGCGATCACTGGGCGAGCTTCCGCACGGATCACAAAACTATCGTAGTCAAAGAAAATCACATGG
>NZ_CALBEX010000479.1 GCF_937889215.1 uncultured Limnohabitans sp. | reverse complement strand
CCAAGTCAAAGAAAAATTCACAGAGGCCGAACAAGCCCTGCGCGCCACGGGCGTGAGCAGCAGCGTGCTCAAATCCAACCCCACATCGGCACTGGCTGCAGTGGCGGGCCTCAAGGCCCAAGTCACGGCCCAAGAAGTCAAAGTGGGCGCCATGCGCGGCTATTTGGCCGACACTGCCCCTGACTTTAAACAAGCCATGACCGAACTGGCCAACCTGCGCGCTCAACTGGCCAAGCAAGAAAAAGACGAACCCGCCGCCGCAGCCGGCCAGGGCGACTATGTGGCCAAGTTCCGCGAATTCAAATACCAAGAAACCTTGTTCGAACTCTTTGCCCGCCAGTTCGAGATGGCCAAGGTGGACGAATCGCGCGAAGGCGCCGTCATCCAAGTGCTCGACGTCGCCCAGCCGCCAGAGCGCAAGTCCAAACCCAAGAAGGCCCTGATTGCCATAATCGCCACCTTGGCCGCTGGCTTTGCGCTGCTCCTTTTCGTATTCATCCGCCAAGCCCTGCGCAACGCCAGCCAAGACGGTGAATCCGCCCAAAAGATGGCCGCCCTCAAAGCCAGCTGGCGCAAGGCATTGGGCAAACCCGCCTGACCCGTAGGTCGGCACCTTCAGCCCCGACAGCTTGCATCCGTAGGTCGGCGCCTTCAGGTCCGACAAAGCACCCCAAAAGCCAGATTAAAAGCTCCGCTTGACTCTGAACATGAACACGCTCCACGCCCTCCAAGGCGTCTTCCAATCCCCCGCACTGCACGCCGCAGCATGGGGCTTTGCCAGCACTTTTGCGCTATGCGTGCTCATGGTCATCACCAAGCGCTGGCATGGCGCTTTGACCATGGACTTCACCGACGGTGTGCAAAAGTTCCACACCGCTCCCACACCCCGCGTGGGCGGCATCCCCATCGTGTTGGGTCTGGTCGTGGCTTGGGGCAAAGCGCCCGCAGACATGCAAGCCATGCTCACCCCCATCCTGTTTGCAGGCTTACCCGCCTTCATCTTTGGCGTGGCCGAAGACATCACCAAGCGCGTGGGCGTCATGCAGCGCCTGCTGGCCACCATGGCGTCGGGCCTGCTGGCTTGGTGGATCACCGACTATTCGCTCAGCCGGGTCGATATTTGGGGCGTTGACTGGGTGTTGTCCTTCACCCTGGTTTCGGTCGTGTTCACTGCCTTTGCGGTGGGGGGCGTGGCCAACAGCATCAACATCATCGACGGCTTCAACGGCTTGGCCAGCACCATGTCCACCTTGGCGTTTGTGGGTTACGCCATGATCGCCTGGCAGGTGGGGGACACCACCTTGGCTGGCGTGTCATTGGTGTTGGCTGCTTGCGTGTGGGGCTTCTTCTGGGTCAACTGGCCATTTGGCAAGCTGTTTTTGGGCGACGGCGGCTCTTACTTCATTGGCTTTGCACT
>NZ_CALBEX010000478.1 GCF_937889215.1 uncultured Limnohabitans sp. | reverse complement strand
GGCCATTTTTGAAACGGCACGCAACGCACGGTCGCGCTTTGGCAAAGAGGCCATTCGCCACTACATCATCAGCCACACTGAAACAGTGAGCGACTTGCTGGAGGTGCTGCTGCTGCAAAAAGAAGCGGGCCTGATGCGAGGCACCTTGGACGCACAAGCCCACAACGACCTGATCGTGGTGCCTTTGTTCGAAACCATCGAAGACCTGCGCAACGCCGCGCCCATCATGCGCGACTTCTATGCCCTGCCTGGCGTAGCCGCGCTGGTCGCCCGCTCGGGCGGCGAGCAAGACATCATGCTCGGCTATTCAGACAGCAACAAAGACGGTGGCATTTTCACCAGCAACTGGGAGCTGTACCGCGCCGAAATCGCCTTGGTCGAATTGTTTGACAAACTGCAGCGCAGCCACAACATCACGCTGCGCATGTTCCACGGGCGCGGCGGCACCGTGGGCCGGGGTGGCGGCCCCAGCTACCAAGCCATCTTGGCCCAACCACCCGGCACGGTGCGCGGGCAAATTCGCCTGACCGAGCAAGGCGAAGTCATTGGTGCCAAATTTGCCAACCCCGAAATCGGTCGCCGCAACCTGGAAACCCTGGTGGCCGCCACCCTGGAGGCCACGCTGCTGCAACCCACCAAACCCGCTAGCCGAGCATTCCTGGACGCAGCAGCCGAATTGTCTGAAGTCAGCATGGACGCCTACCGCGCCCTCGTTTACGGCACACCGGGTTTCACCGACTACTTCTTTGGTGCCACCCCCCTGCGCGAATTGACGCAACTGAACATCGGCTCCCGGCCTGCATCGCGCAAAGCCCTCGAAAAAATCGAGGACCTGCGTGCCATTCCCTGGGGCTTCAGTTGGGGCCAATGCCGCTTGACGCTGCCGGGCTGGTTTGGTTTCGGATCGGCCGTGGCCAACTACTTGGACAAAAAAGATCCGGCCGAGCGCAAAGCCGCGTTGGCGCTGCTGCAAAAAATGAACCGCCAATGGCCGTTCTTTCGCACCCTGCTGTCCAACATGGACATGGTGCTGGCCAAGAGCGACTTGGCCCTGGCCTCACGCTACGCCGAACTGGTCAGCGACACCCGAATGCGCAAAAAAATCTTTGCCGCGATCGAAGCCGAATGGCACCGCACGGCCGATGCACTAACGCAAATCACTGGCGAGAAAAACCGCCTGGCCAGCAACCCTTCACTCGACCGCTCAATCCGCCATCGCTTCCCCTACATCGACCCCTTGCACCACCTGCAAGTCGAACTCATCCGCCGCTACCGGGCCGGCCTGGCCGACGAACGCGTGCAGCGGGGCATCCACATCTCGATCAACGGAATTGCGGCGGGCTTGCGCAACACAGGTTGAACTCGGCCTTGCCTTTCACACGTTGACAAAGCACAACCTACGCTATGAAAAAACACTTCCAACACAAGGCGCTTTGCACGGGCCTGATCGCCCTCATGGGCTTGTTGGCCAGCAACACGTCTTGTGCGCAAGTCTGTACCCGCGAATACGCACCGGTGTGCGGCCAAGTCACGGGTGAAAGCACCCCCCGCACCTTTGCCAACAGCTGCCTGCTCAACGCGGCCCAGGCCGCACCGGTGGCCCCAGGCGAATGCACTCTCCTGCCCATGACTGGCAGCGGTGTCGATGCCCACGGCTGCAAAGGCTCTGCAGGCTACCAGTGGAATGCAGAGTTGAGCGAATGCGTGCGCCCCTGGATGCGCAGCGTCATCACCCTCGAAGTCGGCCCCAAGCGCCGACCCTGCACCGGTGTGGTGGAGATGCAATGCCTGATGGTGCGCGAACGAGCAGACGGCAAACACCGCCAAAAATGGCAAGCCCTGATGGGCACCATCGCGGGCTTCGACCACGTGCCAGGGAAACGCTACAAACTGCGCGTGCGCAAAGACCACATTGAAAATCCGCCTGCAGACGCCCCCGACACCACCTACACCCTGCTCAAAGTCTTGCGATGACTCCGCACATCCCCAAGTGGCAGCTCATCACCATCGGCATCACAGGCTTTTTGGTGGCACTTTATTTTTTCTGGGCCCAAGAATTTATCGCCATGGATCGCTGCCTGGACGCCGGGGGCGCTTACAACACGGCAGCGCAAGTTTGCGAGCCTGGCGAACGTTGAGGGCTCTGGCCAGTTCGGCACCCGCAAGGCGAGTCAGCCCTGGCCCTGACTTTATCGTGAGCCCTTTGGCGTGGTGTCGTCCCATGAGGTGCCTCTCACGATGAACATCGTGCTCACGCCATACACGGCCATGCCCGCCCCCACCAAGGCAAAAATCATCCACGCGGGTGCCTGCGCATAGGCGAGCAGGCTGCCGCCCACCGCCACCACCAGCAAACGCAGGCCCCCAGCGATCACTGGCCCCACGGCTTTGCCTGCACCCAGCGAAGAAAAGTACAGCGACAAACCCAAACCGAAAAAGCCATAAAACGGCCCGGCCCACACAAAGTACTGGGCCGCCGAAGCGCGCACCGTCGCATCTTGCGTGTACAGCGTGGTCCACACATCCGGGGCCAGGGTGACCACCAAGCCCAAACCGCCCAGCAGCGCAGTTGCCAGAGCCGCCGCCGTCCAAGCGGCTTTGCGGGCACGGGCAATCTGACCTGCACCAATGGCCATGCCCACCAAAGGCACCGAGGCCACCCCCACCGCAAACGCAATGGGCACCAACAAAAACTCCAGCCGCGTGCCGATCCCGTAACCGGCCAAGGCCTCCGTGCCAAAAGTAGCCACCAAACGGGTCAGGATCAAGATCGTCAAGACCGTCTGAAACGGCGAAATGCACGCCACCGCACCCACCCTCAAAATGTCCATCAGGTGCTGGCGCTCCAAAGGCGTGTTGCGCACCGTGAGCCGAATCTTGCCGCGCCCAGAAGACAGGTACAGCCACAAAAACACCGCCCCGCCCAGATTGGCC
>NZ_CALBEX010000477.1 GCF_937889215.1 uncultured Limnohabitans sp. | reverse complement strand
TGCGAAAACTTCTCGCCCACCAAATGGTACAGCGAGCCCGGGCCCACACTGCCATAACTCAGGGGCTTGTTGGCGTTCTTGCGGGCCAGTGCCAGCAGTTCATCCACGGTCTTCACGTTGAGCGAGTTGCGCACGGCCAGGATGGTCGTGGTGGTGGCAAATTGCGCAACCAGTTTGAAATCTTCCGATTTGTACTTGACACCCTGGATGGCCATGGGAGCCAGCACCAGCTCCATGGGGCTGCCCAGGCTCAGGGTGTAGCCATCAGCCGGTGCATTGACCACCTTGGTCAAGCCGATCGAGCCGCCTGCGCCGCCGAGGTTTTCAACCACCACGGTCTTGCCCAGATTGGCACTGGCCGCGGGTTGCACCTTGCGGGCAAAAAAATCTGATGGACCACCTGCCGGGTAGGGCACGATCAGGTTGATGGTTTTGGCAGGATAGGTTTGCGCCAGGGCAGGGCCGAAAGCGCTGGCGGCCACGGCCAGGCCGGTGATGAGGGTTTTGAAGTTCATGGTGTCTCCTGAAGCTTGGGTTGATGCATGGTTGAAATGACCATGAACAAATCGTAGAAATTACAAATCAATGTGTCCAATGACTTATTTTCCTGATATACAAATCAATGTGTCCAATGACTTATTTTCCTGATAATCATTCGTAAAATGAATGCATGAACCTCAGGCACTTTGAGCACTGGCTGGCGCTGGCCGATACCGGCTCGTTCAGCCGTGCGGCAGAAAAACTGCACATCACCCAGTCGGCCCTGAGCCGAAGCATCCAGGCGCTGGAAGAGGATCTGGGTGGCCTCTTGGTGGACCGGGTGGGCAAAAAAAATGAGCTCACACCTTTGGGCCGCTCCGTGCTAGAGCGGGCGCGGCGCATCGTGCACGAGGCCCAGGAACTCAAAGAGGGCGCTGCTTTGCTGAAGCAAGGCGGCTTGGGCACCTTGCGGGTCGGTTTGGGCTCTGGCCCTGGGGCGATGCTGATGACGCCTTGGTTGGTTTTCATGGCCCTGCACCACCCGACGGTGCAGGTCACGGTCTCGCGCGGTTCCACCGAGCTGCAACTGACCCAGTTGCGTGAGCGGCAACTCGACGCCTTGGTGGTGGACGTACGGCAGGTTGAGGCGGCACCCGACTTGAAGATGGCGCATGTGGTGGAGATGCGCGCCGGCTTTGTGTGCCGTCAGGGGCACCCGCTGCTGGGCCTCTACCCCGAGGGCGCGCCCTTTGATGCTTTGCTGGCTTACCCCATCGCCTCCATTCAGTTGTCGCAAGAGGTGGCCCGGTTGCTGGTGGACCACTACGGCCCGCAGGCCAACCCGGCACAAATGACCACCTTGCAGTGCGAGGACATCGCCAGCTTGCTCGATGTGGTGGGCCAGACCGATGCGATTTACTTGGGGATTGTGGGCGCGGCCCGAGAGGGCTTGGCCCAGGGCCGTTTGGTGGAGTTGCCTATGCAAATACCCCTGAAAGGCCAGGCACGGTTGGCTCTGATCACCTTGGCGGGCCGCACCGAGTTGCCCGTCATGTCGGTGTTTCGCGCGTTTGTGCAAAACCACTTGAGCGATTGAAAAAAAGGAATCGGGATGCAGGAATGGCTTTACCCCATGGGGGTGGTTTTATTGGGTTACACCGTGTTGGGCCTCACCGGTTTCGGCTCGGCTTTGGTGGTTGTGCCCCTGTTGGCCTGGAACTGGCCCTTGCCTGCCGTGGTGGCGCTGACTTTGCTCATGGACGTGCCCGCTTCGGCTTTTCACAGCGGTCTGAACTGGCGGCAGGTGCAGTGGCGCGAGTTGCGCCGCCTGCTGCCGGGCATGGTGATGGGCACGCTGGTGGGCTTGTGGCTGGTGCAGCACATGAACAGCCGTTGGCCGCTGCTGTTGTTGGGGGTGTATGTGGCGGGCGTGGGGATCAATGCCTTGCGTCCCAAGACGTCCCAAGCGGCCACCGCTGCACCTGTTTGGGCCTGGCCGGTCGGGGCCGCGATTGGCTTGGTGGAAATGGTCTTCGGCACCGCTGGCCCTTTGGTGGTGGCCTGGCTCAGCCGACGCTTGTCGGATGTGCAACAGATGCGGGCCAGCACGCCCTTGATCATTGCCGTAGCGGCGACCACGGTGCTGCTGGGCATGGCTTGGGAGGGGCGCTTGTCCAGCGGCTGGATCTGGCAGCGCTGGACGGTGCTGATCGGCGTGGCGCTGGCCGGTGTGTGGCTGGGCCACCGCGTGGCGCACCGCGTACCCGTGGCACGGCTGCGCCAGATCATCTGCGCCTTGCTCGTGCTCAGCGGCTTGATGCTGGCGCTGGGGGCCTTGCGCTGAACCCAGCAGTCACGTCGAAAGCATGCCCGAGATCAAAAAAGGGAGCCACTGGCTCCCTTTTTTGCATGAGCGCTGACAGGCTCACATCAACAAGTGTAGCACCCGCATTGTCACCGCCCAAGGTCACGTAGTTCACTTTGCGGATGTCCATCAACTTGGTGCCGCCGGCATAGCTGATGGAGCTTTGCACGTCCTGCTCCATCTCAATCAGGGTGTTGGCCAGTTTGCCCTTGATCGGCTCCAGAATGCGCTTGCCTTCGACGTGCTTGTACTCGCCCTTATTGAAGTCGCTAGCCGAGCCGTAGTACTCCTTGAACATCTCGCCATCGACCTCGACGGTCTTGCCGGGTGACTCTTCGTGGCCGGCAAACAGTGAGCCGATCATGACCATGCTGGCGCCAAAGCGGATGCTCTTGGCGATGTCGCCGTGGTTGCGGATGCCGCCGTCGGCAATGATGGGCTTGGTGGCTACACGGGCACACCACTTGAGGGCCGACAACTGCCAGCCGCCCGTGCCAAAACCCGTTTTGAGCTTGGTGATGCAGACCTTGCCCGGGCCCACGCCCACTTTGGTGGCATCCGCACCCCAGTTTTCCAGATCGATCACGGCTTCGGGTGTGGCCACATTGCCCGCGATCACGAAGCTGTTGGGCAGCTTGCTTTTGATGTAGCCGATCATGTCGCGCACGCTGTCAGCATGGCCATGGGCGATGTCGATGGTGATGTACTCGGGTGTCAGACCCGCCGCAGCCAAGGTGTCCACGGTGGCGCGGTCGGGGGCTTTGACGCCCAGCGAGATGGAGGCATACACACCCTTGCCATGCATGTCGCGCACAAACTGGACGTTGTCCAGGTCAAAACGGTGCATCACGTAGAAGTAGTTGTTTTGCGCCATCCACAGGCAGATCGACTCGTCGATCACCGTTTTCATGTTGGCGGGCACCACCGGCAAGCGAAACTTGCGGCCACCCAGTTCGACGCCAGCGTCGCACTCTGAACGGCTCTCCACGCGGCACTTGCGTGGCAGCAGCAGGATGTTGTCGTAGTCAAAAATTTCCATGAGAAAACCAAGCTCCAAAAAGGATCGTTGAAAGAACGAGTGAGCGCTTGGCTTGGCCGGTTTTCTTCAACTGCTGGTCGGTCCGTTGCAAACCGTGGGCGAAAAAAAACCGGGCGCAAGAATCTTGGGCCCGGTGTCCGATTCTACCCGCATGGCCTGACACGGTTTTGCAGGCGTGTAAGTTCCTACAATCTCCCCCTATGCAGTCAGACACTTTCCCGAACATTTTCCCGGGTGATTCTTCGCCTTTGCTCGCCCAGTTGAACGGCGAGCAGCACCGTGCCGTGGCCTTGCCACCCGAGCATGCGCTGATTTTGGCGGGCGCAGGGTCGGGCAAGACGCGGGTGCTGACCACCCGCATTGCCTGGTTGCTGCAAACCTCGCAGGTTTCGCCTGGCGGCATTTTGGCGGTGACCTTCACCAACAAGGCCGCCAAGGAGATGAAGCTGCGGCTGCAGTCCATGCTGCCGGTGAATGTGAATGCCATGTGGATTGGCACATTCCACGGGCTGTGCAACCGGTTTTTGCGGGCGCATTACCAACTGGCGGGTTTGCCGCAGACCTTTCAGATTTTGGACACGCAAGACCAGCTGTCGGCCGTCAAGCGGCTGTGCAAGCAGTTCAATGTGGACGAAGACCGCTTTCCGCCCAAGCAGGTGCAGTATTTCATTTCGGGATGCAAAGAAGACGGCCAGCGCCCTGGCGATGTGCCGGTGCGCGACGAAGAGACGCGCCGAAAGGTGGAGCTGTACCAGCTTTACGAAGAGCAGTGCCTGCGTGAAGGCGTGGTGGATTTTGGCGAGCTGATGCTGCGCTCTTATGAGTTGCTGCGCGACAACGTGCATGTGCGCGAGCATTACCGCCGCCGCTTCCGCCATATTTTGGTGGACGAGTTTCAGGACACCAACAAGCTGCAATACGCTTGGCTCAAGCAGCTGGCGGGCTTGCCGGGCGAGGGCGGTGAATGTGCGATTTTGGCCGTGGGCGACGACGACCAGAGCATTTACGCCTTCCGGGGTGCACGCGTGGGCAACATGGCCGACTTTGTGCGCGAATTTCAGGTCAAGCACCAGATCAAGCTGGAGCAGAACTACCGCAGCTTCAGCAACATCCTCGATTCGGCCAACCACCTGATCAGCCACAACAAGACCCGCCTGGGCAAAACCCTGCGCACGGACCAAGGCGCGGGTGAGCCGGTGCGGGTGGTGGAGTCGCCGTCAGACTTTGC
>NZ_CALBEX010000476.1 GCF_937889215.1 uncultured Limnohabitans sp. | reverse complement strand
CATGGAGGAGGGTGTGGTCATGGCCTTGCGCGACATCGCGAAAAGCGCCGGTCTTGATTGGGCAGCCATCGGTGTCGCTCTCAAAAAAGAAGGCCGTTTGCACCTCGAAACGTATTGACCTGCTTTGGCGGGTCAGTGGGTCATTTGGCCGGTGGGGCGCGAAGGTCAAAAGAATCCGGAAAGGCTTCCTGCAGAGTTTGCACTTGGCCGCAATGCTCAGCTGAATAGCCGGCCAGCGCGTTGACCGATTGCTTGAATTCGGAGCTGTGGAGGATTTGGAGCACCGCTTGCAGATGGGGTGTCACCAAGTCCGCCTTGTTGCACACAAGAAAGTAGCGCTCGGTGGCCAGGGGCACGAAGTCCAGATGGAAGCGCCGTGAAGGGGTTTCAACCCCCAAACCCACGTCGGCCATGCCGCTGGCCACAAAGGCGGCCACTGCAGCGTGTGTGAACTCGCTTTGGTTGAAACCATGGAGCTTGGCCGGATCGATGCCGGCCTTCTTCAGAAAACACTCCAACAAGAAGTAAGTGCCCGAGCTGGGTTGCCGGTTGATGAAGCGCACGCCCGGCTTGGTGAGGTCGTTGATGCCATAAATTTCGAGGGGGTTGCCTTGGGCAACCATGAGGCCTTGTCGGCGTGTGGCCACGTGGATGATCTGGCTTTTTTGGGGGTCCAGCCACTTGGCGTAATGCTGAAAAGCCAAGTCTTCAAACTCACCCAAAGGAATGTGAAAACCGGCCAACGCACAGTGGCCCTCATAAAGCGAGGCGGCGGACTCTTGGCTGCCCACATAACGCCGTTCCACGTTGTGGCCTTGCTTGACCAAGAGCTCGATCAATTTTTCGATTGCAAAGCCATGGCTGGCATGCACCTTCAAGATGTCTTTTTCGGCGGTCATGATTTTGGCGAGCTCTGTTTCCAACTCTGAGGCCAAGGTTTCCAGCATGGGTGTCAGCCGGGCGGTGATGCGGTGACCTGCCCAGACCAGTTTTTCAGCCACCGGCGTCAAGGAGGACCCCTTGCCCCTTTCCATGTTGAGCAAGGGCATGCCGAGCTGCGATTCGCCTTGCCGAATCAGATTCCAGGCGTGCCGATAAGAGCTGCCCGTGACCTTGCAAGCTCCCGACAAACTGCCGTGTGCCTGCACATCGGCCAACAAGTCAAGCACCCGGTGCGCGAGGACCTGCCCAGAGTCGTCACGGATAGACCATTCGGGTTTGATGGAAACTTTATGCATTGAATTGCTTATTAATAGGCTGAAAGATGCATATTAAACCGAATGCAAAAAAGCGTTTTCCCCCGAGTAAATGCCTAATTTTCGGGTGATACTTGTATTTTTTCCTGAGTCAAAATTGTGCTCCCAGGATATATGCAGAAGATCGTGTTTGCGGGGCCATGCAACGTACCAAGGGGCGCAGCCCGACGGCCGAGCCAGGCCGTGTGAGGCCTCAAGGTGCCCGCGCCTTGTGCTTTTTGCATCACCCGGTCTCGGCGCATTTTCCAAGGACGCAGTCGCAAGCGCTTGCGGTTGTCGGGTTTCTCATTTCAGTTTTCTCCTGCGGGAACGCAGGTCTTCCATCGAAGTGCCATGCCAACATCACCCAAAACAGCCAACCCTTCGGACGCGACAGTCGCCTTCGCTTCCGTGGACGACATGCGTCAGCGCATTCGCATGAAAAGCAAACTCAAAGGCCGTCAGACCGACGATGCCGCATTACAAGAGCTTCGTGTGTTGCTGGGCCATGGGCCGCACCGGCGTGATTTGCTGATTGAAAATTTGCACCTCCTCAATGACCACTTTGGGGGCTTGCATGAGCGCTACATGGTGGCTTTGGCCAAGGAGATGAACATCCCGATGGCCGAGGTCTATGAAGTGGCGACTTTTTACCACCACTTCGAAGTGATTCGGGGCGATGACGCGGCACCCGGGCTGACTGTTCGCGTGTGCGACGGGCTCAGCTGTGAACTCGCCGGTGCGCAGGCACTGCTGACCCAATTGCCGGCCATTTTGGGGCGTGACGATGTGCGGGTCATTGCTGCGCCTTGTATCGGTCGGTGTGAGCAAGCGCCAGCCGTGGTGGTGCACCAGCATCCGGTGCTGTTTGCCACCACCGCATCGGTGCAGGAGGCCGTCAAGGCCGGTCAGACCCTTCACCCGCGTGCCCAAGACCATGCCCAATTTGACGCCTCTGCACAGGCTGAGCAATCGGTGTCCCCGACAACGCAGGCGGTGCCTCCGTCGCCCGACTATGTGGGGTTGCAAGCCTACCTCGCGCAAGGGGGTTATGCCTTGGCCAAGGCTTTGGCTTCAGGCCAGCAAGATCCACAAGCCGTTCTCCAAGCCATGGAGGATTCAGGCTTGCGTGGCCTTGGTGGCGCAGGCTTTCCGGCCGGGCGCAAATGGCGCATCGTGCGCGACCAAATGGCGCCCAAACTGATGGCCGTGAACATCGATGAAGGCGAGCCGGGCACTTTCAAGGACCGCACTTATCTGGAACGCGACCCCCACCGTTTCTTGGAGGGCCTGCTGGTGGCTGCGCAAGTGGTGGGCATTGATGCTTGCTACATTTATTTGCGCGACGAATACCATGGCTGCCGCGCTTTGTTGGCAGCGGAATTGGCCAAATTGCAAGCCAACCCACCTTGCCCATTGCCCTTGATCGAGTTGCGCCGAGGTGCGGGGGCCTACATTTGTGGCGAAGAGTCCGCCATGATCGAGAGCATTGAGGGCAAGCGCGGTGAGCCGCGCATGCGCCCCCCCCTATATCGCCCAAGTGGGGCTGTTCGGTCGGCCCACCTTGG
>NZ_CALBEX010000475.1 GCF_937889215.1 uncultured Limnohabitans sp. | reverse complement strand
GATTCACAGTTAGGGCTGCTTGGTTCCCCACCTGACCCGGTTGGCCGCTTCACCATGCGGGAAGGCCCGTCGAGATCCATTGTAGGCGAGCTTGCGGCCGCTTTGTGGCGGCTGCTGGTTTTTTCCTTATTTATCCCGCCTGGAGCCCGATAGAATCAGGTCCCATGTCTTACCTTGTCCTCGCGCGCAAATACCGCCCCCGCAATTTCACCGAAATGGTGGGGCAAGAGCATGTGGTGCAGGCTTTGACCAATGCCTTGGTGCAGCAGCGCCTGCACCATGCCTACTTGTTCACCGGCACCCGGGGCGTGGGCAAGACCACCGTGTCGCGCATTTTGGCCAAATCGCTCAACTGCCAGGGCGCAGACGGGCAGGGCGGCATTACCGCTGAGCCGTGCGGCGTATGCCAGGCTTGTCGCGACATCGATGCAGGGCGCTTTGTGGACTACACCGAACTGGACGCGGCGTCCAACCGGGGTGTGGACGAGGTGCAAAGCCTGCTTGAGCAGGCGGTCTACAAACCGGTGCAGGGGCGCTTCAAGGTCTTCATGATCGACGAGGTGCACATGCTGACCAACACCGCGTTCAACGCGATGTTGAAGACCCTGGAAGAGCCCCCTGAATATTTAAAGTTCGTGCTGGCCACGACCGACCCGCAAAAGGTGCCGGTGACGGTGCTTTCGCGTTGCTTGCAGTTCAACCTGCGGCCCATGGCGCCCGAAACGGTGTTTGAGCACCTGACCCAAGTGCTGGCCGCTGAACAATTGAGCGCCGAACCGTTGGCTTTGCGCTTGCTGGCCCGCGCCGCACGCGGCTCCATGCGCGACGCTTTGAGCCTGACCGATCAAGCGATCGCCTTTGGCAATGGCATGGTGCAAGAGGCGGGCGTGCGCCAGATGCTGGGCAGTGTGGACCGCAGCCATGTGTTGCACATGATCCGCGCCCTGACCGAGGGCGACGGTGCGGCAGTGGTGAACCAGGTCAACGCCCTGCGCTTGCAAGGCGTGTCGGCCGCAGCCACCCTGGAGGATATGGCCATGCTGCTGCAGCGCATGGCGGTGATGCAGATGGTGCCCAGCATGGCGCAAGACGGCGACGACCCCGACACCCAGGGCCTGGCCGATCTGGCCCAGGCCATGCCCGCCGAAGAAACCCAATTGCTTTACAGCCTGTGCCTGCACGGGCGCTCCGAGCTGGGCTTGGCCCCTGACGAGTACGCGGCCTTGACCATGGTGCTGTTGCGGCTTTTGGCTTTCAAACCTGCTGGCGGGTCGGCTGAAAAAAAAAGTCCGCGAATCAGCCTCCCACCCCTGATTGAAGCACCGGCAGCGCGCAGCGCGGCGCCTGCCCCCGTTTCAGTCACCCCAGCGCCTGAACCCCAAGCTGCATCCCAACTTGCCCCGGCATCCGCACCCGCACCCGCACCCGCACCCGCA
>NZ_CALBEX010000474.1 GCF_937889215.1 uncultured Limnohabitans sp. | reverse complement strand
CTGATGATGTAGTGCCTAATGGCTTGTGGGCCAAAGTTGGCGAGCATCCTGCGGGCCATTTCAAAGATGGCCAGCTCCGACAGGGCGTGGGCGCTGTAGGTGGCACCGGGCACGCGCAGGGGGCGGGCGTCGCTCAGCAGGCCCAGCAGCAGGGCTTGTTTGGCGTGTTCGTCCAGTTGGCTGTAGTGTTTTTCCACGCGTGCGGTGGTCAGCAGTTCGGCCACCACGGTTTCGTGTTGGTCTGAGCTTTGGCGCAGGTCTACCGTGGCCAGATGAAAGCCAAACACTTCCACTGCCCGAATCAGCGGGTGCAGGCGTTGCGCGCTCAGGGCTTGTGCGTGTTGGCTGTCCAATGAGGTTTGGATGACCCGCAGGTCAGCCAAAAACGCTTCGCCACTGGCGTAGGGGTTTTGTGGGGCCACGGCGTGACGTGCAGCGTCACCGCCAGTCAGGTTTTTGAGTGTGGCGGCCAATCGTGCGTAGATACCGGTCAGCGCCCGTCGGTAGGGTTCGTCTTGGCGGTGTTCGTTGGTGTCGGGCGAGCGCTCGGCCAGGGCCAGCATGTCGTGGCCAAAGGGCACCAACATGGCCGACAGCGAGAGTTCGCCACCCAAAAGGTGCACCTCGGTCAGGTAGTGGCGCAGCGCCACGTCGCTTTGGCGGATCAGGGCGTGTTGCAGGGTTTGCGCGGTCACGTTGGGGTTGCCGTCTCGGTCGCCGCCAATCCATTGACCCATGCGCAAAAAGCTGGCAATGGGCTGGCCGGGCAGGGCGGCTTCGAGTTCGGCATACAGCTTGGGGATCTCGCGCAAGAACGTGGCTTCGTAGTAGCTGAGCGCGTTTTCAATCTCGTCGGCCACGGTGAGTTTGGTGAAGCGCAGCAGGCGTGTTTGCCACAGTTGCATGACGCGGGCACGCATTTGAAGTTCGTTGGCGGCCAGTTCTTTGGGCGTGAGGGCGTCTTTGGCGGCATTGACGGCGGCGGCGCGGGCTTTGATGCCATCGCGCTCGTTCAGCAGGTGGGCGATGTCGCGCTCGGCGTCCAGAATGCTTTTGCGCTGCACTTCGGTGGGGTGGGCCGTGAGCACGGGCGAGACGTAGCTGGTGGCCAGCATGTCCGAGATGCTTTTGGGTGTGATGCCCGCCCAGCGCAGGCGCTGCAGCGCCACGTCGATGCTGCCTTCTTGTGTGTGGCCTGCCCGCTCATGGATGGTGCGGCGGCGAATGTGGTGCCGGTCTTCGGCCAAGTTGGCCAGGTGGCTGAAGTAGGTGAAGGCGCGGATGACGCTCACGGCGCGGTCGCCGGGCAGGCTTTTGAGCAGTTTCTTCAGGGCTTTGTCGGCTTCTTGGTCGGCATCGCGGCGAAAGGCCACTGACAGTTTGCGAATTTGCTCCACCAGTTCGAAGGCCTCGGGGCCTTCTTGGGTGCGGATCACGTCGCCCAAAATGCGGCCCAGCAAGCGGATGTCCTCCACCAGTGGGCGCTCGCTGTCACGTTTGTCGGTTTTGCTGACGAGGGGGACTTTGCGCGCCGAGGCGGTGTCTGAGAGGGCCTGTTTCATCGGGTGGGGTGCTTTGAAGTGGTGATTCGGCAAGTGCGTGACAGCGCTTTTGGCTCTGTCGCCTCATGCTAGCATTGACAAACCTTTGTTAGTTACCAACAGGTTTCAATTTGTTGAAGCCCATTTATAGGGAAATCCAACGTGACTTCGCCAGCAGCCACCTCCATCGTCATAGCCACGCGTGAAAGCCGCTTGGCGCTATGGCAAGCCGAACACGTCAAGGCCTTGCTGGAGGGCTTGGGCTGCAGCGTCACGCTGCTGGGCATGACCACGCAGGGCGACCAAATCCTGGACCGCAGCTTGTCCAAAGTCGGCGGCAAAGGCTTGTTTGTCAAAGAACTCGAAGTGGCCTTGCACGAAGGCCGCGCAGACATTGCGGTGCACTCGCTCAAAGACGTGCCCATGGACATGCCCGAAGGCTTTGATTTGGCCTGCGTGATGGAGCGTGAGGACCCCCGCGATGCTTGGGTGTCGCCGCAATACGCTCAGCTGGAAGACTTGCCGCAAGGCGCGGTGGTGGGCACGTCAAGCCTGCGGCGCACGGTGTTGCTGCGTGCACTGCGCCCTGACTTGAGAATTGAACCTTTGCGCGGCAACTTGGACACTCGACTGCGCAAACTCGACGAAGGCCAATATGCTGGCATTGTGTTGGCGGCGGCGGGTCTCAAGCGCTTGGGCATGGACGAGCGTATTCGCCATATTTTTGAGACCGATCAGATGTTGCCTGCCGCTGGACAAGGGGCTTTGGGCATCGAAATCCGCAGCGACCGGGCTGATTTGCGTGCCTTGCTGGCCCCGCTGGCCGATGCGCCGTCTTGGCGACGTGTGGCGGCCGAACGTGCCGTGAGCCGTGCCATGGGCGGCAGTTGCTCGATGCCCTTGGCCGCGCACGCCACGCTTGAGGGCGGTGTGCTGAAGCTGCAAGCGGCCTGGGGCGACCCCGAAGGCAGCACCACTTTGGTGACGGCTGAAGCGGCGGCCAGCACCGATGGCCTGCAAGCGGCCGAGGCGCTGGGCTTGAACGTGGCGCAAGCCTTGCGCGACGGCGGCGCGCATTGACGTTTGGCGCTGACATGGCGTTGGCGTCTTCCACTTTTGCAGCGACCCCTTTGCGTGTCATCGTGACCCGGCCAGAGCGCGAGGCCCGGGCTTGGGCAGATGCCTTGCAGGCCCAGGGCGTGGCCTGCGAGACCTTGCCCCTGATCGAGATTGCCGCTTGGCCCGAGTCTTCAGCGCTGGTGGCCGCTTGGCAGGCCATGCCCCAGCATTTGGCGGTGATGTTTGTCAGCGCCAACGCAGTGCGGTTTTTCATGGCGGCCCAACCTGCCGGCATGCCCATTCCAGGCGTCCGCGCTTGGGCCACCGGTCCGGGCACCCAAGCGGCTTTGTTGGCAACGGGCTGGCCCGCTGAGTTGACGGATGCACCCGATGCGCACGCGGCCCAGTTTGATTCCGAGGCTTTGTGGGGTGTGGTGGCGCAGTGGGTGCAGGCAGCAGTGACAGATGCCACGGTCAAGCCCTCGGTGTTGATTGTTCGCGGCGCCGATGCCCAGGGTCAAGTGGCCGGGCGCGATTGGCTGGCTCAACAGCTCGACCACGCCGGCTTGCAAGTGCAGCAGGTGGTGGCTTATGTGCGCCAGCCCCCGCGACTGAGCCCTGAGCAGCAAGCCCTGGCGCGGCAGGGCATGACTGGTGGCCATGCTTGGTTGTTCAGCAGCTCCGAGGCGGCGCAATTTCTGTTGGCGTGTTGCCCTGATCTGCCCTTGGGGCAGGCCCGTGCGCTGGCCACACACCCCCGCATTGCCCAAAGGCTCCAGCAGTGGGGCTGGGGGCGGGTCGATTTGGTCCCTGCTGGCTTGGAAGCGCAGGCGCTGTCTATAAAATCATTGTCATGACCACTTCCACCGATAGCCCTTCCGACGCCCAACCCCTGCCCAGCCCAGAGCCAAGTTCAGGTTCAGGTTCAGGTTCAGGTTCAGTTGCGGCACCTGGGCGAGCTTTGGGCACTTGGATCGCTTTGGTGTTGGTGCTGGTGGTGGCGCTGGGTGGCTTGGTGTCCTCTGTGCTGCTTTGGCAAAAACTCTCACGCATGCAGGAGCAATTGGCCCAGCAAAGCGCCAGCACGGGCGCGCAAGCTTTGGAAGCCAAAACATGGGCCAAGCAGGCACAAGAAGCGGTTCAAAACAGCGTGGCCCGTGTCTCGCTCATGGAGGCCAGGCTGTCGGCTGTGGCTTTGCAGCGCACCCAATTGGAGGAGTTGATGCACAGTTTGTCGCGTTCGCGCGATGAAACGTTGGTGGTCGACATCGAGTCGACCCTGCGCATTGCGCAGCAGCAGGCCCTGATGACGGGCAGTTCGGAGCCTTTGGTAACGGCTTTGCAGTCGGCCCAAAAACGTGTGGAGCGCGCCGCGCAGCCGCGATTGACGCCGGTCTCCCGAGCCCTCCAAAAAGACTTAGAGCGCTTGAACAGCCTGCCCAGTTTTGACTTGCCGGGTCTGCTGGTTTTGCTCGATGAAGGGGTTACTTTGGTGGATGGCTTGTCGTTTGCTAACGAGGTGTTGGTCACCCAAAGGCAAATGCGTCAACAGGCCGAAGCAGCCGGCGAGCCAGTGGCTGCCTTGACGTGGTGGATGGCGAGCCTGATGCGCATAGGCGATGAGGTCAAGAGCTTGCTGCGTGTCAGCAGGATCGACACGCCTGAAGCCTCTTTGCTGTCGCCTGAGCAGGCGTTTTTTGTGCGCGAGAACCTCAAGCTCAAACTGCTCAATGCCCGCTTGGGTTTGTTGGCCCGACAAAACGACGGTGTACGCGCCGATTTGAGCTCGGCTGCGGTGTTGGTAACGCGTTATGCCGAGCCACAATCGCGGCGCACAGTGCAGCTGCTGGAGTTGCTCAAACAAACCAGCACCCAAGTGCGCACCATTGAGCCCCCGCGTATCGAGGGCTCTTTGGCGGCTTTGAACACCGCTGCGGCAGGAAGGTAAGCTCATGCGCGCTGCCTTGTGGCTTGTTATTTTGTTTGTTTTGGCGGCGGCTGTGGCCTGGTTGGCGGGCAACAACCATGGCATGGTGACGCTGTTTTTGTACCCCAACCGGATCGATATCTCGTTGAACTTGGCGTTCTTGGCGCTCTTTGCCGTGGTCATGTTGGTGGTGCTGGTGGTGCGGGCCTTGGAGGCCTTTTGGGCTTTGCCTCAGCGGGCGTTGCGCTGGCGGCTGCAACAAAAAGAGCGGGCCAGCCATGCGGCTTTGCTCGACGCGATCAGCCACTTCATGGCGGGGCGTTATTTGCGGGCGCGCAAAGCGGCCGATCAAACGCTGCTCAAAGAGGCTTCGCTTGAAGCCGCAGGTGTCACGCTGGACCACGCCGCATCTTTGCGCACGCTGGCCCACATCATGGCGGCCGAGGCCAGCCATGCTTTGCAAGACCAAGCCCAGCGGCAGCAGCACCTGGAGCAGGCCATGGCGCAGGTGCAAGCCAGTCAGGGCGCGGAACGCCAGACCTTGCTGGAGGGGGTTCAATTAAGAGCGGCGCGTTGGCGTTTGGACGAGCGCGATGCCCCGGCCAGCCTTGAGCTGTTGAACGAGTTACCCCCAGCGGCCCGGCGGCGCATGGTGGCCATGCGCTTGCAACTGAAGGCCTCTCGCTTGGCTGGAAAGCCTGCGCAGGCTCTGGAAACGGCGGTTTTGTTGGCCAAGCACCGGGCTTTTTCGCCAGCGGCATCGGAAAGCCTGGTGACCCGGCTGATTTTGGAATTGATTCGCCACACGCACGATGTGGAGGTACTGCAACGCGTTTGGTTGCGGTTGACGCCCACCCAGCGGCTTTTGCCCGATGTGGTGACCGAGGCCGTCGGGCGTTGCCTGCAGCTCGGCGGCACGCCAGTGATGGCCAGGACTTGGCTGCAAGACCTGTGGACGCCTTTGCAGTCGCCACAATCGAATTGGTCTACTGAGCAACTGGAGCGCGTGGTACAGGCGTTTGATGCGTGCTTGCCCGGTGTCGATGAGGCGGATGCTTTTGTCTGGCTGTCTCGTGTTGAAAGTGCACAGCAGGCTCAACCGAGAGCACCCCATTTGCAGTATTTGGCCGGCATGCTGTGCTTGCGCCACCGCTTGTGGGGGAAGGCCCAAAGCTTGTTGACGCAGGCCGTCAAATCCCAGAAAGCCCCGAGCCTGCAAAGAAAAGCTTGGCTGGCTTTGGCCGAATTGGCCGAACAGCGCCAAGATGATGAGGCCGCCAAAGCCGCTTGGAAACAGGCGGCGTTGGTGTCGCCCAGTTGAGCGCCCCTGCGCGCCCTTTCACCCTGATGAAAGCGTTGGCCTGAACAGTTTGTGGCCGCTGATTGGCCTTGCCCTTGGCGGCTTCGCAGACGAAAAAAAACCGGGCTTGAAGCCCGGTTTTTTCATGGCGCTGTGACGCCTTTGCAGGTCAGAACGGCACTTGGAGTGAGTTCAGGTCTTTGCGTGTTTCCACGAGCACCAAGGGGCCCTCGTTGACCACCACAGGCGCTGGCCGCTCACGCGGCACCCGCGCGGGCTGGGGCTCAGCGGCGATGGCGGCTTGCACGGCGGCCACTTTGGCCGTGTCCGAGTTGACCCAAACCAGTCCGGATGTTTCGGCCACTTGCTGCAGGCGCTCGATCGGCAGGTTGTAGCTGGCCACAGTGGGCAAAGCCTCTGGTGCACTGGCTGCTGCTGCTGCTGCTGCAGCTGTTGGCGCTGCAGGTGCTGTCACAGCGGGTGCCTGTGCAGGTGCAGGTGCAGGGGTGGGCTCCGATGTGGGCTCCGCAGCGGGCGCTGCCATGTTGGCAGACGCTGGCGCGGGTGCAGCCGCCGGTGCTTCGGCAGGCGCTGCGGGCTCAGAGGTCACGGCCACTGCGGCAGCTTGCTGGGCACGCTCGAAATAAGAGCGTGGGGCTGGGCGGTCTTCGGTTTGTGCCTCTGCCGTGGGCTCTGCGGCCGTGGCCATCTGGGCATCGCCTTGGCTTTCTTCACCAGCTGCGTCTTGGCGGGTTTCGCCAGCACGTTCGCGGCGGTCGCGGCCATATCGGTCGCGCGAGCGGCGCTCACGTCGTTCGCCGTTGTTTTCAGTGGCGGAGCCGCTTTCTGGGTTGGCGTCCAAGCCTTCGCTGGCGATGGCTTCGCTTTCGGTTACGGCGTTGGCTGGGGATGTGTCGTCGTTGGGGCGGCGCTCAGCTTGGCGTTCACTACGTTCGCGGCGTCCTTCACCGCTGCGCTCGCCACGGTCTCTGCGGCCTTCACGGGGCGCACGCTCTTGGCGCACTTCGGTGCCGTCGGCGTTCAACTCGGCCGGGGCATCGTTGCGGTTGTCACCGCGGCTTTCGCCGCGATCACGGCGACCTTCGCGGGCAGGACGGTCACCGTTGACGCGCTCGGTTCGTTCGGTGCGCTCACCGCGCTCAGTACGCTCACCGCGCACGGGGCGGGCTTCGCTTTCACGGCCTTCGATGCGTCCTTCGTTGCGGCTTTCACCACGGCGACCGTTTTCGCGGGGCGCGCGGACTTCACCCGTGGCGTTTTCGGTGCGTTCGCCACGGCGACCGCCACGGCGACCATCGCGGCGTTCGCCTTCACGTCGCTCGCCATCACGGCGGCCTTCGCGGGCTTTGTCGTCGTTCTTGTTGGCTGGTGGTGCCACGGGCGCTTCAGGGGCAGCCGCGAACAGGTTTTTCAACCAGCCAAAGAAACCGCCGCTGGCAGCGGCCGCAGGGGCGGCCACTTTGACCGCTGGTGCGACTCTGGGCGCCATGGGCTTTTGTTCTGCAGGGGCTTGGGGCTTGGCGACAGCATTGGGCGCAGGCGCGTCCGGCAAAACGCCTTTGATGAGCGGCGTTTGCTTGTTGGTGGGCTCTTGCGAGCGGCGCGTCACGGTGGTTGCGTCCTCGATCTCTTCAGCCATTTTGTAGCTGGCTTCGATGCGGTCTAGGCGCGGGTCGTCGTGCTTCAAGCGCTCGAGCTTGTAATGCGGCGTCTCCAGCGATTTGTTGGGCACCAGCAGCACGTTGATGCGTTGCTGGAGTTCGATTTTGGCGATCTCGGAGCGCTTTTCGTTGAGCAGGAAAGACGCGACTTCGACGGGCACTTGGGCATGCACGGCGGCGCTGTTGTCCTTCATGGACTCTTCTTGGATGATGCGCAGGATCTGCAGCGCCGAGCTTTCGGTGTCGCGGATGTGGCCAGCACCGCCGCAACGAGGGCAGGGGATGGAGGCCCCTTCGGAAAGTGCAGGTTTCAGGCGTTGGCGGCTCATTTCGAGCAAGCCGAATTTGCTGATGGCACCGAACTGCACGCGGGCACGGTCTTGGCGCAAGGCGTCGCGCAAGCGGTTTTCGACTTCGCGGCGGTTTTTACTCTCGTCCATGTCGATGAAGTCGATCACGATCAGACCGCCCAAGTCGCGCAGGCGCATCTGGCGGGCCACTTCGTCAGCGGCTTCCAGGTTGGTGCGGGTGGCGGTTTCTTCGCTGTCGCCACCTTTGATTGCACGGGCCGAGTTCACGTCCACAGAGACCAAGGCCTCGGTGTGGTCGATTACGATGGCACCACCCGAAGGCAGTTGCACGGTGCGGGCGTAGGCCGATTCAATCTGGTGCTCGATCTGGAAGCGGCTGAACAGCGGCGCATCGTCACGGTAGCGCTTCAAGCGGGGCGCGAATTCGGGCATCACGTGGCTCATGAACTGCTGAGCTTGTTCGTAGATGTCGTCGGTGTCGATCAGGATGTCGCCGATGTCGTTGTTGAAGTAATCCCGGATGGCGCGGATGACCAGGCTTGATTCCTGATAAATGAGGAAAGCGCCTTTGCCCTGAGTGGCACCGTCAATGGCGGTCCAAAGTTTGAGCAGGTAGTTCAAGTCCCATTGCAGCTCGGGCGCTGCGCGGCCAATGCCGGCAGTGCGGGCAATGATGGACATGCCTTTGGGGTATTCGAGCTGGTCCATGGCCTCTTTGAGCTCGGCCCGGTCGTCGCCCTCGATACGGCGGCTGACGCCACCGCCTCGTGGGTTGTTGGGCATGAGGACCACATAGCGGCCAGCCAGGCTGACGAAGGTCGTCAGCGCTGCGCCTTTGTTGCCGCGCTCTTCTTTTTCGACCTGGACCAAAAGGGACTGGCCCTCTTTGATGACGTCTTGGATGCGTGCTTGGCTGACGGACACGCCTTCAGCAAAGTATTGGCGGGAAATTTCTTTGAAGGGCAAAAAGCCGTGGCGGTCTTCGCCGTAGTCGACAAAGCAAGCTTCCAGTGAGGGCTCTACGCGTGTGACCACGGCTTTGTAGATATTGCCCTTGCGCTGTTCGCGGCCTTCGATTTCGATTTCGTAGTCGAGGAGTTTTTGTCCATCGACGATGGCCAGGCGGCGCTCTTCAGCTTGCGTGGCGTTGATCAGCATCCGTTTCATGATGCGTTCCTTTTCATAGCATTACAACAACACAGGTCCATGTCGGACCAACGATGCCGCAAGCCAATGCTGGAAAAAGAAACGGTAAACCGGACAGCTACAGGATTCGGCGAG
>NZ_CALBEX010000473.1 GCF_937889215.1 uncultured Limnohabitans sp. | reverse complement strand
GCCGACTGGCCCAATTGATGGCGCAATTTATGCCGCCTGACTTTGCGCAAGCCGCCCCTTTGCTGGTGCGGGCCATGGGCCGCCCCATGGGGCTGGACAAACACGGCGAGCCCACCGCCAGCGGCGATGTGCCCAGCAGCTTCTTTTACCTGCCGCACAGCATGTACATCGCCAAGCATGGCTTGGCCCACTTAACCGAAGCCATGCAGGCGCAGCACGCGCTGACCCAACGCTTCACGGCGGAATTCAGCCTGCGCCCGTTTTTGCAAGCGCACACACAAGCTACCTTGGCCCACCTGGCGCAGTGGGCCAGCGACCCCAGCGCCCATGTGCGCCGCGCCGTGAGTGAAGCCACACGGCCCCGCTTACCCTGGGCCGCACGCTTGCCGGACTTTGTGCGTGACCCATCACCGGTGCTGCCCCTGCTGACCCAATTGCGTGACGACAGCTCGTCCTATGTGCGCCGTTCGGTGGCCAACCACCTGAATGACATCGGCAAAGACCACCCAGAACTGCTCACGGGCACGGCCCGCCAATGGTTGAACGATGCGCCGGTGCCCGCGTCGCGGCAGGCCTTGCTGCGCCATGCCCTGCGCACCGCCATCAAACGCGGTGATGCACAGGCCCTGGCCTTGTTTGGCCACGGGCAACCGTCGGTGCTGCAGATTCACAGCGCCAACGTCAGCCCGTGCACAGCCCGTACTGGCGAAAGCGTCACCCTGCACTGCACCCTTTACAACCCCAGTGCACAGGCGGCCAGCGCCTTGGCCGATTGGCGCGTTTTTTACGTCAAGGCCAACAGCACGCTCAGCCCCAAGGTGTTCAAAGGCAGCACCGTGCAGATCGGTGCACACGGCCATGGCGTGCTCGAAAAAACACTGTCGCTGCGCCAAATGAGCACCCGCACCCACCACCCGGGCCGCCACACTGTCGAAATCGTCCTCAATGGCCACGCGCACAGCATCGGCCACTTCGATCTTCAGCCCTGAACCCACCCCACGGAGACACACCATGCAATACACCCACGAACACCGCGAGATCCAGAACACGCTCAAGCGTTTCATCGAAGCAGAGATCAACCCCCATGTGGACGAGTGGGAAGCGGCTGAGATTTTTCCGGCGCATGAGGTC
>NZ_CALBEX010000472.1 GCF_937889215.1 uncultured Limnohabitans sp. | reverse complement strand
GGCTCGAACCAGGGACCTACGGATTAACAGTCCGGCGCTCTACCGACTGAGCTATCGAGGAACAGCATTGAATTATAGAGTGATTTTTAGCCTGTTTTGAGAAGGGGCAGCAGATTTTTTGAAAATCTTCGCGTGCATCTTTCAGAAGCTGGCCTTGACCGCCACACGCAGCGTGCGCGGTGCGCCGGGGTACAGGTAGTAGTGGCCGTATTGTTTGGGCGATTCACGCCAGTAATGGCGGTCTGCCAGGTTGTCGATGGCCAGCGTCCATTGCGTGCGCGTGCCCTGGATGCGCGTGACGTAATGCGTGGCCAGATCGAGCGTGGTCCAAGCGGGCAGTTGGATGACGGCATCCTCGGTGACGCGGCGGGTGCCTTCGTGGTTCAAGCGCAAGCTGCTGCGCAGACCGGGGACGCCTGCGAACCGGTATTGCGCCATGGCGCGCAAGTTCATGCGCGGCACGTTCAAGGGGCGTTGGCCGTTCACGCTGGGGTCAATCTCAGCCGCTTGGCGCTTGGCGTCTGTCCAAGTGGTGGCGATGTCCCATTGCCATTGCGCTTGGGTCAGGCCGGCCGACAACTCAAGGCCTCTGTGTCGGGCTTGGCCGTCGATTTTTCGGGTGCAGGTGTTGGCCTCGTCGCAGGCACCTTCGTCGCCCGCCACGGGGCGGGTGATGTCAAACCAATTCGCTTGCCAGCGGGTACGTGCCCATTGGCCTTTGACGCCGATCTCGAACTGCTCGCTGCGCAGCGCGGGCAGGGCTTGCCCGGCGTTGGTGTAGCGGCTGCGGTTGGGCGCGACGTCTGTTTCAATCCCTTCACCGTAGCTGACGTAGACCAGGTAGGCGGGCGTGATCTGGTGCGTCAGCGCCACCCACGGGGTGTTGAAGCTGCGCTCGTCCTGCACCGCACGGCTGCCATCGGTGCGCTCGCTGGCGCGGTTCAGGCGCGTGTGGCGCAAGCCCAGCCACAAGGCGGTTTGCGCGCTCAACTCGATGCGGTCGCGCAGGGCGATTTCGGTGGTGTATTCGCTGCGCTGGGTGTTCAGGTCGCCGGGTGTGGGTTGGGCCTCGGGGCTCTCGGATGTGCCGTCGATGTTGCCCGTACCCGCCCAGTTGTAGGCCTGCATGGACGAGGGGCGGTCCAGCAAGCGGCTGCGCATGATGCTCAGCCCCAGGTGGTGGCGCAGACCGGCCAGTTGCACCGAGCCATTGAGTTCGGTTTGCAGCGCATCGCTGCTGCGGCGTTCGTTGTCGCTGCGGTAGTCGTACAGGTCAAAGCCGCCGTTGCTGCAGTACTTGTCGCCAACCCAGTCGCCGCTGGGTGTCGTGCAGCCAAAGGCATAGCTCAATCGGTCGTCGGTACGCAAGCGTTGTGCGCCGTATTGTGTGGTCCAAAGCCAACCGCCGTCGAGGTTTTGCTTGAAGCGCAAGCTGCCCGTGGTGCCCGCAAAAACGCCGG